>NZ_JBHZCN010000051.1:0-65776 GCF_042755465.1 Kitasatospora sp. NPDC059160
GGGGGGGGGGCGGGCGGCGGGGCGGGGCCGCGGGGGGGGGGGGGGGGGGGGTTGGGGGGGTGTGTGGGGGGTGGGGGGGGGGGGGCCCGCCCCGGGCCCCCCCCCCCCCGCCCCCTTCCGTCAGATGCCGAACGGCGCCGCGTAGCGGACCGTGCCGGCGGGCAGCGGGTGGTCGGCGTCCAGGGCGAGGGCCATCAGGGCCTCGTCCGGGACGTCGATGGTCAGGCCGATGCCGTGGGTGGAGGCCCGGGTGAAGCCGAACCGGGGGTAGTAGTCCGGGTGCCCGAGGACGACGACGTACCGCTCGCCCCGCTCCCGGGCCGCGTCGAGGGCGGCCCGGACGGCGGCCGAGCCGGCGCCGGTCCGCTGGTACGCGGGGAGCACGGCGCACGGGGCCAGGCACAGGGCCGGGACGTCGCCGATGTGGCAGCGGGTCAGCAGGGCGTGGCCGACCACGGTGCCGGCGGCGTCGGTGGAGACCACGGACAGGCCGTCGAGCCAGGCGGGATCGGCGCGCAGCGCGTCGACGAGGTCGGCCTCGGCCGGGGTGTCGAAGGCGGCGGCGTTGACGGCGTGAACGGTCGGGATGTCGGCGCCGGTCTCGGCGCGGGTGTTCCAGTTGCGCATGGTGGTACGGGGATTCCGTTCCTGGGAGGTGTACGTGTGACGCCCCGCGAGCTCACGCTCCCGGCGGGGCAGGACAGGGCAGGGTCAGGCCGCGGCCCGGGACGCGAGGGAGACCCGGACGCTGCGCACGGCGGCCTTCGACGCGGTCATCAACCCCACCTCCCTACTCTCTGCTCCTGATCGGCACGTACTGCGTTCGAGTGTACCCGACCCGTTCCGGAGCCGTCGGGGATTTCTTCTCAGACCGGCGGCAGGCCCGGCGCCGAGGACTCCGGGCGGCGGTCGGTGGGGCGGGCCGGCGGGATGACCGGGGCGCGGAAGTCGCGCGGGCCGGTCCAGAGGGCGGGGACGGCGTCGCCGCGGCGGGCCAGTTCGTAGGCCAGGGCCTCGTAGTTGACCCGCCAGCCGCGGAAGTGCCGCCAGGCGTCCTCGACCGGGCGCTCGCGCGGGAAGCCCGCCGCGGTGATCATCGCGACGGCGCCCAGGTACTCGGCGTAGCCGAGGCGGATCGGGGTGTCCGGGTCCGGGTCGGTGTCGAAGTCGATCCGCAGCGCCCGGCCGATGTCGCGCATCGCGGTGAAGCCGGCCCGGATCACCAGCCGGGCCTCGGGCGGGGCGGAGCGCGGGCAGAGGGAGAGGTGGAGGGCGGCGGCGTCCATCACCGCGATCAGCCCGACCACCCAGCTGCGGTTGGGCTGGGGGGAGCGGAAGGCCAGCAGCACCGGGTAGTTGGAGTGGCTCTCGCCGATGTCGGCGGCCAACCGCTCCCAGTCGCGGTAGAGCTGGGGGAGCGCGGTCTCGGTGTCGACCAGGGACTGCCGGGCGAGCAGCTCCGGGCCCCAGGCGGGTTCGCCGGCCCGGGACTGCAGCAGCGTCACCTCGGTCTCGCGCCGCTGGTAGGCCGCGTACAGGGTGGGCAGGTAGGCGATCTGCAGGGCGATCACCAGTGGGCCGCTGGCGGCGGCCATGAAGTCGATCGCGGACAGCTGGAGGCGTTCGCCGCTCGCGTAGCCGAGGGTGAAGAGGCTGGAGCCGGCCTCCCGGATGGAGATCGACCAGCTGAGTTCCGAGGTGCCGTGCAGCAGCAGGGTGTAGGCGAGCAGCATCCCGCTGAGCCACACCGTCAGCATGCCGAGCAGCACCAGCGGGGCGAGCCAGGTCAGGGCGCGGTCCTGCGCCCGGTAGGTGCCGAAGGGAGTGGCCCACAGCCGCAGGGTGGTGCGCAGCAGCGCCCAGAGCCGGAACACCAGGGCCGAGTAGAGCCCGCGGGGGACGACCAGGGTGCGCAGGATGCTGCCCACGACGAGCAGGAGCAGCAGCACGCCGATCAGGGTGTGGATCAACCTCATGGCGACATTGTGGCGGTAGGCCGCCGGGGGCGCGGGGCCGGACGGGCCGGATTGCCCGGGTGCGGTTCGGTTCCCCCGGCCCGATATGAACATGATCACACTGATCTCGGCCCCCCAAAGGACGGCCGGTTCGGCATCTGACGGGGTGGAGGGGGCCGCCCCAGGAGATCGGAGACCGGATGCGCGCACAGCAGGGTGGGGAAGCCGAGGAGGAGCGGAGCGACCGCCGGAGGTGGCGTCCGCTGCGGCGGATCGACTACCCGCGCCGCGGTCGGCGCGGCGTCCGGCGCTGGCTCCCCTCCTGGCGCCAGCTGCTCCTGACGACCGGTCTCGGGACGGCGGTGCTGAGCGGCCTGGCGGGCTGGTTCTACGTCACCACCCACGTCCCGGAGGACCTGAACGCCTTCGCCACCCAGCAGAACAACGTCTACTACTGGGCGGACGGCACCGAGATGGCCCGGATCGGCGAGACCAACCGGCAGGAGGTACCGCTGGGCCAGGTGCCCGAGTCGGTCCAGTGGGCGGTGCTCTCCGCGGAGAACGAGACCTTCTACTCGGACCCGGGGGTCTCGGTCAGCGGCATCGGCCGCGCCGTCTACGAGATGGCCACCGGCGGCGACACCCAGGGCGGCTCGACCATCACCCAGCAGTACGTCAAGAACATCTACCTCAACCAGCGCCAGGACGTCTCCCGCAAGCTCAGCGAGATGGTCATCGCGGTCAAGCTGGGCCGTCGGATGAGCAAGCAGGACATCCTGGCCGGCTACCTGAACACCAGCTGGTTCGGGCGCGGCAGTTACGGCATCGAGCGTGCCGCGGCCGCGTACTACGGCAAGGACGTGTCGCAGCTCGACCCCAGCGAAGGGGCCTTCCTGGCCGCCCTGTTGAAGGGTGCCGGGCAGTACGACCCGGCGGTGAGCCCGGAGAACCACGAGCGGGCCGTGGAGCGGTGGTCCTGGATCCTGGACCGGATGGTCGACGGGGGCAGGCTCTCCGCCGCCGAGCGGGCCCGGTACACGGTGTTCCCCGAGCCGCGGACACCGCCCAAGGGGGCCGGCCTCGCCGGCCAGATCGGCTACCTGGTCGACCTGTCCAGGGGCTTCGTGGAGAGCCACAGCGACATCACCCCGGCCCAGTTCGACCTCGGCGGCTACCAGATCCGCACCACCTTCGAGAAGGCGAAGGTCAACGCCCTGGCCGCGGCCGTGCAGGAGGCCACCAAGGGCCTCGACCCGGACAACCGGGAGGCCGACAAGCTGCTCAAGGTCGGCGCCGCCTCGGTCGCCCTGGACGGGCGGATCGTCGCCCTCTACGGCGGCCCCGACTACCGCAAGCAGGGCTTCAACAACGCCAACACCTCGACCGTGCCGATGGGTTCGGCCTTCACCCCGCTGGTGTACGCGGCCGGACTCGACCAGGGCGTGCAGCGCCGGCGCGACGGCGGCCGGACCCCGGTGACGCCCGGCACGACGTACGACGGCGACAACGGCGTCAACGTGACGACCCCGGAGGGGCCGTACTGGGGGCGGGACGGGAAGATCGTCAAGACCGCCAACGACGGCAAGCGGAACTGGGGCCGGGTCAGCCTGCGCAGCGCGGTCGAACAGTCCGTCAACGGGCCGCTGATGCAGCTCGGCATGGACGTCGGCCTCGACAAGGTGCAGCAGACCGCGGCGGCCCTCGGCCTGCTCCCCGAGAGCCTGGGCGAGCTGGTCCCCGCCTTCGGCGTCGGCAACTCCACCCCGAGCGCGATCCGCGCCGCCGACGCCTACGCCGCCTTCGGGTCCGGCGGCAGCCACACCGACCCGTACTCCGTGTCGGGCGTCACCCGCAACGGCAAGCCCGTCGACCTGCGGCTGCCCACCGCCGCCCGGGCGCTGCCCGCGGCCGTGGCGGCCGACGTGGACACCGCCCTCAAGGGCGCCGTCCGCGGCGGCAGCGCCCAGGCGGTGGCGGGGGCGGGCGTCGGCCTGGCGGCGAAGCCCGGCACCACCCCGGACCGCACCGCGGGGTGGACCGTCGGCTACAACGGGCAGCTGTCGACGGCGGTCACGGTGTTCCGGGCGGACCTCAAGGACATGAAGCTGCAGTCCCTGGAGGGGGTCGGCGGAGCCGCTCCGGACACCCCGGACTCGGACCTGCCGGGGCGGATCTGGACGGCGTTCATGAAGACCGCCGGGCAGTAGCCGTAGCCGTAGCCGTGGCGGTGGCCGTAGTCGTGGCGGTGGCCGCTGTCGTTCAGCGGGCCCACGGGCGGAGCTTCTCCGGGTTGCGGACCACCCAGATCCCGGTCACCCGGCCGTCCGCGACGTCGAACGCGGCCACCGTCAGCACGACGCCGTCGCGCCGGGCCACCAGGCCCGCCGCGCCGTTGACCGGGCACTCCAGCAGTTCCATGCCCGGGGCCCGGTCGGCGACGGCCAGCATGTACTGGGCGATCAGCGCGCCGCCCTCCACCGGGCGCAGCACGGTGCCGACCAGGCCGCCGCCGTCGGCGGTCATCACGGCGGCCGGGTCCAGGACGGCGACCAGGGCCGCGATGTCCCGGCTCTGCCAGGCCTCCTTGACCCGCCGTACGGTGTCGGCCCGCGCGGTCGGCGTCGCCGGGGCCGGGGCGGCACCGACCCGGCGGCGGGCGGAGGAGGCCAGCTGCTTGCAGGCCGCCGGGGTGCGGTCGAGGACGGCGGCGATCTCGGCGAAGGAGTAGCGGAAGACGTCGTGCAGGACGAAGGCCACCCGCTCGGCCGGGGTCATCGACTCCAGGACGACCAGGAAGGCCATCGCCACCGACTCGTCCAGGACGATCAGGTCGGCGAGATCGGCGCTCCCGGCCCGGTCCGACAGCGGTTCCGACAGCCCTGCCGGCAGCCCTGCCGACAGCGGTCCCGGCAGCGGTTCGGGCAGCCAGGCGCCGACGTAGCGCTCGCGCCGGGCCCGGGCCGAGCCCAGGAGGTCCAGGCAGATCCGGCCGGTGACGGTGGTGAGCCAGGCGCCGGGGGCCCGTACCTCCCGCCGCCGGCCGGGCGGCAGGGCGTACCAGCGCGCGTACGCCTCCTGCACGGCGTCCTCGGCCTCGGTCAGCGAGCCGAGCAGCCGGTAGGCGACGTTGAGCAGTCGGTGCCGCTCGCCGAAGGTCGCGTCGGTGTCCGCCCCCGCTGCCGTCATGCGCTCGCCTTACCTTTCACGGGCCTGCGTCGTCGGATCGGTGAGACCCTACCGATCCACTGCCCCCGGGCGGAGAAGAGGACCACGACATGGCCACCCCGACGACCACCGCGACGCACCGGTTCCCGTTCCTGCGGGCCGCGATCGCCCTGCAGACCCTGACCGTCCTGCTCCAGGCCGTCTCCGCCGGACTGCTGCTGACCACCTCCTATGGGGAGACGCTGCACGGCGTCGGCGCCCGGGTGATGTACGGGGCGTCGATGCTCTACCTGCTGGCGGCGGTGCTGGCCTGGAAGCCGGGCGGCGGGCCGGTGCGACCGGTGGGGGAGGCGGCCGGCTTCCTGGCGCTCGCCTCGGTGCAGGTCGTGCTCGGCATCGCGCACGTCCCGGCGGTCCATCTCCCGCTGGGGGTGCTGATGTTCGGGCTGAGCCTGCTGGCGCTGGCCCGTCGTACGGGCTGAGCGCCGGTCACTTCACCAGGCGGGACCAGTCGCCCGGTTGGCCGGGGTCGAGTTGGCGGAGCCTGTCGAGGACCTTCGGGTCCTGGGCGTCCAGCCAGTCGGCGACCTGGCGGAAGGAGACGCAGCGGACGCCGTCCTGGTGGCAGACGTTCTTCACCACGTCCTCGACGGCGTCCATGTAGATGCCGCCGTTCCAGTCCTCGAAGTGGTTGCCGATGAACAGCGGGGCGCGGCTGCCGTTGTAGACCCGGTTGAAGCCGGCCAGGTAGCTGTCCCGGGCCTCCTTCTCCCAGTCGGCGTACTTCTTCGGGTCGCCCTTGGTGGTGTCCCCGGACTGGCCGGCCAGGAAGTTGTAGTCCATCGAGAGGCCCTGGGAGGACTTGGCCGGGAAGGGCAGCATCTGGAGCGGGAAGTTCCAGATGCCGCCCTTCTTGACCGGCCAGACCTGGAACTCGCCCGGAGAGCTGGCGTCGTAACGGAAGCCGGCGGCCTTCTCGGCCGGGAGGAGGTTCTTCTGCCCCTGGAGGCAGGGGGCACGGCCGCCGACCAGCTCCTTGGTGTAGTCGAAGGGCAGCGGCGGCATGTTCTTGAGGCCGGTGTTGGTCTTCCAGTTGGTGACGAAGGAGACCGCCTGGTCGAGCTCGCTCTTCCACTCCTCGGTGCTCCAGTCGTCGCCGCCCTTGGAGCCGCAGAAGTGCCCGTTGAAGTGGGTGCCGATCTCGTTGCCGTCCAGCCAGGCGAGGCGCAGCTGCTCCAGGGTGTCCTTGATGTGGGCGTCGGTCGCGTAGTCGATCGAGGCGGCGCCCGGGTCGTGCTGGGGCGGGTGGTAGAGCGACTTCTTGGACTTGGGCAGGGTGTAGAGGCCGCTCAGGAAGTACGTCATCTGGGCGTTGTTGTCCGCGCCCAGCTTGCGGAAGCGGGAGAACAGGCGGTCGTCGCCCTCCAGGGCGCCGTCCCAGGAGAAGACGACGAACTGCGGCGGCTTCTCACCCGGTTTCAGCTTCTCCGGCTTCGGCTGCTTGGGCTGCGGGCCGGTGTAGGAGGTGGAGCCGTCCCCGAGCACGTGGACCTGGCCGTCCCAGGTGGGCGTCGGCGTCGGGGTGGGCGTGGGCGTCGGGGTGTCGGCGGCGCTCGCCTCCGGGGCCGCCGGGTCGGGATCGGGGGCGGCGGCGTTGGGTCTGCTCTCGGAGAAGGAGTCCCCCGTGGTGAGCGTGAGGGACGCGACGACCCCCACGGCCAACAGGACGACCGCACCGCGAGCAGTCCGCACGGATTCCCTTTCCTTCGGCGACAGTTTCGATCACACAGGGTTCTCCCTAGATCGATGACCTGAGCCGTCGGAAACGTTGCACGGGTGGTCGTACGGATTTTCGGACGGGTGGTCGGACTGAGGCTCCGTCGGGCGCTGGGCTCGGCTCAGGACGCCGGGCCGCCGGCCGGAGGGGCGCCGCTGATGGTGGCCTCGTACAGAGCTCGGACGGCCGGGCCGAAGGGGGCGCTGTAGGAGATCTGGGGGGTGTTGCCGCCGGTGTGGTAGCCGCCGATGAGGCCGATCACGGCCCAGCCGCCGAACCAGGGGATCAGCATGGGGCCGCCGGAGGTGCCGCCGGTGAAGCCGTCGCAGGCGATGCGCTCGAAGGTGCCCGGGTCGGCGGGGTCGTCGCTGGCCCAACGGGTGGTCCGGCTGAAGCACTCCACGGGTTTCGGGGCGCCGCCCGGGTAGCCGATCATCCGGACCGGGGCGTGGGCGTACCCGGTGCCGGTGAGCAGCTGCACCGAGCCCGCGACGTCCTCCAGTGCGTCACCCGCCTGGTTGGGCTCGGTGACGGCGAAGCCGAAGTCGTAGGCGGCGCCCGCGTGTTCGCCCCGGTCGTAGTACTCCTGTGCGACGTGGACGCCGTTCGCCCGGACCGGGAAGACGCCCAGGGGCGTGAGCCCGTCGTGGTACTGCGGGACGAACGCCAGGTGCCGCGTGGGGGAGCCGCCCGCGTAGCCCTTGAGGCAGTGGCCCGCGCTCAGGGCCAGGTCGCGGCCGGGGCTGTGGACGACGGCTCCGCTGCAGGTGCGGCCGGTGCCGGTGGCGTCGGTCCAGAAGAAGGCGCCGGCCTGGGGGATGCCGTCGAAGCTGCGGCTCGGGGGGATGTACTCGCCGGGGCGGGGGCCGTCGGCGGTGGGCCGGGCGGCCTTGGTGTCGAGGGGGAGCGCGGCGGCCATCCGGGCGGGGGTCCAGTAGGCGCTGAGCTGTGCGGCGGTGCTGGTGGTGGGTGGGGTCGCGGCGGTGGCGGTGGCGGTGGCGGTGGCGGTGGCGGTCGGGGCGAGGGTGGCGGTGGAGAGGAGGGCGACGGCGATGGCTGTGGTGAACCTGGACGCCATGGGTGGTCCCTTCCGGCTGGATGAGGGGGGCTTCGATGCGGGCACCCGCAGTTGTGGGTGCCCACGATCGGGGCCGACTCACCCTCACTGTCGGCCGATCAGCCGATGGTGCGTCGGAAGGCCTTGGCGTCCTCGGGGCCGGAGGAGTCGATCAGGCGGACCTCGAAGGTGGTGGGAGTGTTGGTCCGGACCCAGGCCTGCGCCTGCGCGTACGAGTAGAAGCGGAGCGGCTCGTCGGCCGGGGGGAGGGCCTTGACGCACTCGGTGGTCGCGCGGTCCCGGATGACCCAGGCCTGGTAGTGGGTACCGCGCGGGGAGTCGGCGGGGAGGATGGCGTAGCGGTCGCTCATCGGCCGGTCGCCGCCTGGGTGAAGCCGGCGGCCTGGAAGCCGCGCACGGGGGTGCAGGGGGTGTTGGGGGGCATGGCTGTCTCCGTTGTAGCGCATAGCGATCGATACATCACTTGCTGTAGCCATGGTGCCGTGTCGCCGTCCATCATCGGAAGTCGATCCGGACCTTGGAGCGGATGCTCGGCACGTTGCTGATGCATTGGCGGGATCCGACCCCCTCCTTCCCTCCCGCGAGCCCCCGGATCGGTCGGTCCGGGGGCTCACGGCATTGACAGGGGGCATCCTCCGGTTGAATGCTAAGCAAGCGCTTAGTCATTGATCCGCCGTCCCGAGGAGTCGCCCGATGGTCGAGAGCCCCGCTGACCTGCCCGGTCTGGATCTGGTGCGGCTGCGCACCCGTCTGGACACCGAGCTGCCCGGCCTCGTCCGGGGGCCGTTGCGGGCCGAGCTGGTCGAGGGGGGCCGCTCGAACCTCACGTACGTGCTCACGGACGGCACCGGCCGCTGGGTCCTCCGGCGCCCCCCGCTCGGGCACGTGCTGGCGACCGCGCACGACATGGGCCGCGAGCACCGGGTGATGTCGGCGCTGCGGGACAGCGAGGTGCCCGTACCGGGCATGCTGCTGATCGACCACGGCACCGACGTCCTCGGCGCCCCCTGGTACCTCATGGAGCACGTCGACGGTGTCGCGCACCGCTCCCGCAAGGCCCTCGCCGCCCTCGGCGAGGACCGTGTCTCCGCCCTCGGCCGCCGCCTGGTCGAGACCCTCGCCGCCCTGCACCGGATCGATCCCGCCGACGTCGGCCTCGGCGACTTCGGCCGGCCCGAGGGCTACCTGGAGCGCCAACTGCGCCGCTGGTCGACCCAGTTGGAGAAGTCCCGCTCCCGCGACCTCCCCGACCTCGACCGGCTGCACGCCCTGCTCGCCGAACGGCGCCCCGTCTCGCCCGCGCCCGCACTGGTGCACGGCGACTACCGGCTCGACAACGTCCTGGTCGACGACACCGACGCCATCACCGCCGTCCTCGACTGGGAGATGTCGACTCTCGGCGACCCGCTCACCGACATCGGCCTCCTCGTGATGTACACCGAGATCGCCGGCATCGGCGGCGGCATCATCCCCGACGCCATGACCGCCCCCGGCTTCCCCAAGGCCGAGAAAATCGTCTCGTACTACGCCGAGTTGACCGGCCGTCAGGCCACTGACCTGGACTGGTACGTGGCCTTCGCCTCCTTCAAGCTGGCCGTCATCGCCGAGGGCATCCACTACCGCTTCCAGCAGGGCCGCACCCTGGGCGCAGGTTTCGAGCGCGCGGGCGAGATGGCCCCGATCCTCGCCCGGCACGGACTGACCACCCTCAAGGAGAGCTGACAGCCATGGACTTCGCCTACGACGCCCGGACGAACGTACTCCGCGAGCAACTCCTCGCTTTCCTGGCCGAGCACGTGTACCCGGCCGAGAGCACCCTCGCCCAGCAGCTCGCCGACCCGGACCGGACTCCCTGGAGCGTCCCGCCCGTCGTCGCCGACCTCCAGACGGAGGCCCGCAAACAAGGGTTGTGGAACCTGTTCATCCCCGGCGAGCACGGCGCCGGTCTCACCAATCTCCAGTACGCCCCGCTCGCCGAGATCACCGGCCGCAGCATCCAGCTGGCCCCGCCGGCCCTCAACTGCGCGGCCCCCGACACCGGCAACATGGAACTCCTCGCCCAGTTCGGCAGCGCCGAGCAGCAGGAGCGCTGGCTGCGGCCGCTGCTGGACGGCGCGATCCGCTCCGCGTTCGCGATGACCGAGCCCGAGGTGGCCTCCTCGGACGCCACCAACATCGCCACCCGGATCGAGCGCGACGGCGACCAGTACGTGGTCAACGGCCGCAAGTGGTACATCACCGGCGCGATGAACCCGGACTGCAAGCTGTTCATCGTGATGGGCAAGACCAACCCGGACGCCGCCCCGCACCGCCAGCAGAGCATGGTGCTGGTGCCGCGCGACACCCCCGGCCTCACCGTCAAGCGCGGCATGACGGTCTTCGGCTACGACGACGCCGACCACGGCGGCCACGCCGAGGTGCTGTTCGAGGACGTCCGGGTGCCCGTCGAGAACCTGATCGACGAGGAGGGCAGCGGCTTCGCCATCGCCCAGGCCCGGCTCGGCCCGGGCCGGATCCACCACTGCATGCGGGCCATCGGCATCGCCGAGCGCGCGCTGGAGCTGATGTGCCGCCGGGCGAGCGAGCGGGTGGCCTTCGGCCGGCCGCTCGCCGAGCAGGGCGTGGTGCAGGACTGGATCGCCGAATCCCGGGTCCGGATCGAGCAGTTGCGGCTGCTGGTGCTCAAGACGGCCTGGCTGATGGACACCGTCGGCAACCGCGGTGCGCACACCGAGATCCAGGCCATCAAGATCGCCACCCCGCGCACGGTCGAGTGGATCCTCGACAAGGCCGTCCAGACCCACGGTGCCGCCGGTGTCAGCCAGGACACCCCGCTCGCCCAACTCTGGGCCGGCAACCGCACCCTGCGCCTCGCGGACGGGCCGGACGAGGTGCACAAGCGCTCCCTGGCCCGGCGGGAACTCAAGCAGTACCGCTGAGCACCTCGCCTGCCGGGGGACGGCCCCGGCAGGCGGTAGGCGGCAGGCGCGACGGGCGCGGTCGGCCCGTGGCCAGGCGGTCAGATGCTCAGCTGGCCGGCGGGCCGGTCCGCCGCGCGCAGTTCGGCCCTGGCGCGGTCCGCCCACGGGGTGGCGCCGAGGGCCTCGAAGCTCGCGAGGGCGGCGCGCAGCGGTGCCCGGGCGCCGGCGGACGCCCCCGTCCGGCGCAGCCGTTCGCCCTGGGCCAGTTGGACCCGGGCGTGGTCGAAGCGCCAGCGCTCGGCGCCGGGGGTGTCCAGCGCGAGGGCGAACAGCCGCAGTGCCTCCTCGTCGTCCTCGGTGCACAGCGCGGCGGAGGCCTCGACCAGCAGGGCGTGCCGGGACGAGACGGCGGCGATGCCGTTCTCGCGCATCGCGCGGACGTGGGCGGCGGCCTCCTCGCGGCGGTCGCCGCGGACGGCGGCCTCGACCAGGTGGGCGGCCACCCAGAGGGCGTGCGGGGCGTGCGAGGCGAGGGTGCCGGCCGGGCTGACCGCGACGGCGTGCCGGTGGGCGAGCGCGTGGTCCCCGTCGCCGAGGGCCGCCACGGCGGCGGCGTGGTGGGCGTAGTGGGCGGCGCAGGGCGCGCGGTGGCGGGTGGCCCAGTCGATCACGGTGCCGGCCGTGGCGAGGCTCTCCGCGGTGTGGCCGCGGGCGCCCAGGACGATCGCCTCGATGTACTGGAAGTACCAGGCGAAGGCGTCGTAGCCGTGCTCCCGGCAGGCGCCGAGGCCCTCCCGGGCGAGGTCGAGCGCCTCGTCCCAGGCGCCGGTGAGGTAGTCGTCCAGGCAGAGGTGGATGAGGGCGGAGATGTAGCGCCGGGCCGGGCCGCCCTCGCGCCCGGCGCGGACCACCTGCCAGGCGGGGGTGCGGACCTCGCCGAGCCGGTCGAGGTAGAGCGCCCCGGTGCCGACCCGGGTGGTGAGGACCGGGTCGGCCTCGCCGGCCGGGGCGGCGGCCAGGGCGAGGGTGAGCGCGTCGAGCGGGCCGTGGGCGGCGGCGCCGGTGCGGGCGGGGTCGGAGAAGGTGCGGCCGAGGACGGCCAGGAAGGCCGGCGGGCCGGGGGTGAGGCGCTCCACGGCCCGGTAGTAGGACTGCCACAGGGCCTCGTCGGCGCCGAAGAAGCAGAGCACCGCCAGGACGTGCAGGGCGTCGACCAGCGCCTTGTCCTCGGCCCGGTGGCCGTGGGCGGCGGCCGCGGACTCGATGGCGGAGGTGAGCAGGCGGTGCGCCGCGGGAACGTCGCCGTCGCCGTTGAGGAGCAGCAGGGCGGCGGCGGTGGCGGAGTGCAGCGAGCCGTCGCCGACCGGGGCGGCCTGCCGGGCGTGGTCGAGGAGTCGGCGGGCGCTGGTGAGGGCGCCGGTGGACTCGGCCCCGAGGTAGGCGGCCTCGGCGAGGCGGCGGCCGCGCTGCGGACCGTCGGGGGTGAGCTCGGCCGAGCGGACCAGGGTGCGCATGGCGCCGGAGGCGTCGCCGCGGCGCAAGCTGAGCCCGGCGGCGTGGGCGAGGAGCGCGGCGACCTCCTCGTCCGGTTCGAGGGTGGCCTCGCCCAGGTGCCAGGCCCGGCGCTCGGGCCGGCCGGCCAGGGCGGCGGCCAGGGCCGCGTGGGCGGCGCGCCGGGCGCTGCTCGGGGCCTGCCCGACCACGGCGGAGCGGATCAGCGGGTGGCGGAAGGCCAGCCGGCGGCCGCCCTCCTCGACGTGCACCAGCCGCTCCTGCTCCAGCGGCGCGAGGTCGTCCCGGCGGTGCTCCGGGTCCTGGCCGTGTTCGGGGTCCTGGCCGTCGCCCGGGCCGTGTTCCGGTCCGTGTGCCGGGCTCTGGCCCGGGCCGGAGCCCGTGCCGAGCTCCTCCGCGGCCCGGCGGGCGGCGGCCCGCAGCACGCCGAGGTCGCCGGTGCCCTCCAGCGCGGCGAGCAGCAGCAGCCGGCGGGAGGGGGCGGGCAGGCCGGCCACCCGGGCGCCGAACAGCCGCTCCAGCCGGTTGCCGAGGGACGAGACGGCGATCGGCGTCACGGGGACGGGCGGTACGGCCGGGCAGTCCACCGGGTCCGGCGGCAGGGCGGTCGGCAGTTCCAGCAGGGCCAGCGGGTTGCCGCCCGCCTCGGCCAGCACCCTGCGGTGCGCGCTGCGGGAGAGGTCGGGGAAGCGGCTGCCGAGCAGGCGGCCGGCGGCCTCCTCGGCCAGCGGCGGCAGGTCGTGGGCGGGTAGGGCGTCGGCGTCCCGGGGGCCGAGCTCGCCGGGGCGGGCCGCGGCCAGGAAGGCGATGTCCAGGCCGGGGGCCCGGCGGGCGACCGAGCCGAACACCGCGGTGCTGGCCGGGTCGACCCAGTGCAGGTCGTCGACGAGCAGGAGCAGCGGCCGCCCGTCGGCCACGGCCTGGAGGAGCCGCAGCACCGCGTTGGACACCAGCAGGTGCTCCGGGGCCGGACCGGTGTCGAAGCCGAGTGCCACCCGCAGGGCGGCCCGCAGCGGGGTGTCGAGCCGCTCCAGGGCGGCGAGGTGCGGGAAGAACAGCTGGTTGAGGACCGAGTAGCCGCAGTGGGCCTCGAACTCGACGCCGGAGGCCCGGAGCACCCGGGCGCCGTCGGCGGGCGCGGCGGCGGCCAGCGCGTCCAGCACGGCGCTCTTGCCGACCCCGGCCTCCCCGGAGAGCAGCAGCGCGCCGCCGCCGCTGCCCAGGCGCAGCCGCTCGCGGAGCAGCCGCAGGTCGCGGTCGCGCCCGATCAGCGGGCACCCGGCTTCGGGCGTGCCGGAATCCGCCACAGCTGCTTCCCTCCCGAGGACCACTCACCCACCCGTGCGCCGGGGCCGGTCCGGCGGCGGAGAACCTGCTCCGCCCGGCCGCGAACGCCCTGGTCAGGTCCAGTATGACGGACCCGGACCGGCCGGGCGGACGGTGGACCGGCAGAGCCCTGGGCCCGCCTGGCCCGGGGCGTACCCGCCTGGCCCGTAAGGGTGTCATACCGGAGTAGTCGGGGGGACTTGGCTCCCCGGTACGACGGCCCCGGCGCGCCCCGCCCGTAGCGTCTGCTCCGTGACCGAACCGGACGAGGAGGCTGGCATGGGCAGGCGGGGACGGGCCGTGGCGGCGGTGCTGTTGGCGGCGTCGGCGACGCTCGGGGTGACGGGTGCGCCGGGCGCGGTGGGCGCGGTGGCGGCGCCGGCGGTGGACGGCGGGGCCGCGCGGCAGGCCACGGCCTGGCTGCCGCGGCCGACCGGGCCGTACCCGATCGGGACGACCTCGCTGCGGCTGACCGACGCCGGACGGGAGGACCCCTGGAAGCCGGGCCGGGCGCGTGAGGTGATGGTCAGCCTCTGGTACCCGACCGCCCGCCCGGCCACCGGTGGGGAGCGGGCCCGCTACATGGAGCCCGCGGCCGGGGCGCACTTCGGCGGCGACAGCGGCGTCGGTGACCTCAACTACCACGTGCGGCCCGGCAGTACGGACTGGTCGGGGATCCTCACCCACGCCCGCCGGGACGCCCCGGCCCGGCCCGGCGGCCCCCGCCCGGTGGTGCTGTACTCGCCCGGGCTGGGCGACCCGCGCACCTGGGGGACGACCCTGGTGGAGGACCTCGCCTCGCGCGGCTACGTGGTCGTCACCGTCGACCACACCTACGAGGCCTCCGAAGTCGCCTTCCCCGACGGGGAGCTGGCCACCTCGGTGTTCCCCGCCATGCTCCGACAGCCCGGCCTGGACGTCGGCGCCGTGCTGCGCAAGTCCCTGGCCGCCCGGGTGGCGGACACCCGCTTCGTGCTGGACGAACTCTCCGGGCTGCGCCGCGCCCCGGGCCTGCCGGCCGGCGTCGGCGCCTCGCTGGACCTGGACCGGATCGGCATGGTCGGCCACTCGGCGGGCGGCTTCACCGCCCTCCAGGCCATGCACGACGACCCGCGGATCGCCGCCGCGGTCAACCTGGACGGCCAGCTGCACTTCCCCGGCCCCGACGGCCGCACCGGTGTCTTCCTGCCCGACTTCGTCGAGGACGGCCTGGACCGCCCGTTCCTGCTGATGGGCACCCGGGAGTCCGACTCCGGGAGCTACCACCGGCAGCCCGGCTGGGACGCCCTGTGGCAGCACAGCACCGGCTGGCACGCCGACCTCACCCTGGAGGGCTCCCGGCACGGCTCCTACACCGACGCCCAGTCCCTGCTCCCGCTGCTCGCCCGCCAGGGCGCCGTCACCCCGGAGGTGCTGGCCGCGGACGTCGGCGACGTCCGCCCCGACCGTGCCGAGCTCGCCACCCGCTCCTGCGTGGCGTCCTTCTTCGACCGCTGGCTGCGCGGCCACGACGACCACCTGCTGGACGGCCCCTCGGACCGCTTCCCGGAGCTGACGTACGAGCGGTAGCCGACGGCGGACCCCTCAGCGGATCTCCGAGCCGGGATTGGCCTCGTCCCAGCGCTGCCGCGAGGCGAGCATGGCGTCGTGGTGGGCGTAGGACCAGTCCGCCATCGCCCGCACCAGGTGGGTCAGGCTGTGGCCGAGCTCCGTCAGCTCGTACTCCACCTGGGGCGGGACGGTCGGGTGGACGGTCCGGGTGACCAGCCCGTCGCGTTCCAGCCGGCGCACCGTCAGGGTCAGCATCCGCTGCGAGATCCCCGGCAGGGCGCGCTGCAGCTCGCGGAACCGCCGTACGCCCCCGGCGAGTTCGACCACGGCGAGGACGGACCACTTGTCGCCGAGCCGGGTCAGCAGGTCGCGGATCCCGCAGTCGACGTCGTCCTCGCACCAGACGACCGGGCGGGGGGTGGTTACCGCGCTGTGCCCTACGGACATGGAAGTGCCTCCTTACGCCGGACGCCCAGGCTACCGAGGATGGTCCCGTCCCCGAGGATCGGCCATCAGGAGGAGAACCATGCTGCTCGTCACCGGTGTCAACGGAGGTCTCGGCACCCTCGTGCTGGAGCGGCTCGGCGCGCGCGAGGACGTCGTCGCCGGGAGCCGGACGCCCGGCGCGGTGGAGGCCGAGGTGCCCGTCCGGCTGGTGGACTTCGACCGGCCGGAGACCCTCGCCGAGGCCTTCGCGGGGGTCCGGACCCTGCTGCTGATCTCGGCGGGCGCCGCGGAGGACGACGTGGTGATCGCCCGGCACGGCGCGGCGATCGGGGCGGCGGAGCGGGCGGGCGTCGAGCACGTCGTCTACACCAGCCTCTCCGGCGACGGCGACCACCTGCCGTACGCGCTGGCGCACCGCTGGACGGAGCGCCGGCTGCGCGAGTCCGGCACGCTGCGCTGGACGGTGCTGCGCAACGGCCTCTACGCGGAGCTGCTGGCCGCGATCGCCGCGCCCGGCCCCGACGGGGTGATCACCGCGCCGCTGGGGGCGGGGCGGCTGGCGGCCGTGGCGCGGGCGGACCTGGCCGAGGCGGCGGCGAAGGTGGCGCTGGCGCCCGCCGGGCACGCGGGGCGGACGTACGAGCTGGTCGGGGAGCGGGCGGTGGGCGGTGCGGAGGTGGCCGGGGTGCTGGGCGCCGAGTACCGTCCGGGCGGGCTCGCGCAGGCCCGGACGGCGCTGGCGGCCTCGGACGCGCTGCACGACTTCCAGGTGCCGATGACGGTGGGCACCTACTCGGCGATCGCGCACGGCTTCCTGGCCGGGCCGGGCGGGCCGGGCGACCTGGCGGCGCTGCTGGGCCGCCCGCCGCGCCCGGCGCTGGAGGTCATCGCGGGACGCTAGTCCCCGGGCCCCGGTCGGCGGCGCGCTGGGCGTCGATCCGGGTGTGGGCGTCCGGCCAGGCGATCGGCAGCCGCTCGACCGGGGTGTCCCAGAAGGTGAAGGTGGACTCCCGCATGGTGGAGCGAAGTCCGGTCATGGTGCTGCGGTGGGGTTCGGCGGCGGCGAAGGCGTTCAGGGCTTCGCGGCTCTCCCAGGCGGAGAGCGTCCAGAAGGTCCGCCGGAGCGGCCGGGCGATCAGCGAGGCGCCCAACGCGCCCGGGGCGTTGCGGAGTTGGCGCCAGACGGCGAGCGAGCGGAGGAAGAACCGCGGGACGTCGGCGAGTGAGTGGACCTCGAAGCGGGAGGCCATGACGACCGCCCGGGTGTCGGGGGCGGGGGGATTCGGGGTGATCCAGGGCAGCGTGGGCACGGCTGACTCTCCTCCTCGGCGAGGGCGCCACATTGGGTAGTGGCACTATCTATGTTAGACAGTGCTGGTATCCAAATGCCAGAGCAAAGCCCGACCAGAGGAAAGCCCGAGGTGTCCGCCGTGCGCATCTCCGAACTGAGCCGCCGCAGCGCGGTCCCGACCGCGACCATCAAGTACTACCTGCGCGAGGGCCTGCTGCCGCCCGGCCGGGCCACCGCCGCCACCCAGGCCGAGTACGACGAGAGCCACCTGCGGCGGCTGCGCCTGGTGCGCGCGCTGATCGGGGTGCGGGGGCTGAGCGTCAGCGCCACCCGGGAGGTGCTCGGCGCGGTGGCCGAGCACGCGGGGGAGCGGCACCAGGTGCTCGGCCTGGTGCTCGGGGCCCGGCCGGTGGACGAGGACGCCCCAGCGCCCGGACCGGCGCCCGCACCGGCGCCCGGCGCCGCCGAGGTGGACGCGCTGATCGGCGCCCTCGGCTGGGAGGTCTCCGAGTACGCCCCCGCCCGGGCCGCACTTGGCGAGACCCTGGAGACCCTGCGCTCGCTCGGCGCCGCACTCGACCCCGCCACCCTGCGCGGCTACGCCGAACTGGCCGAGCGGACCGCCGTCCTCGACCTCGACCAGCTCGACCCGGACGCCGACCCGCTCGAACAGGCCGAGCGGGCCCTGCTGCGGACCGTCCTCCTGGAGCCGGCGCTGCTCGCGCTGCGGCGGCTGGCCCAGGAGAACGAGTCCGCCCGGCGCGGCGGTTGAGCCGTTCGCCGGTGCAGCCGTCCGTCGGTGCAGCCGTCCGTCGGGCTACTCGCCCAGGACGGCGATCCGCCCGGTGCTGCGCCCGTCGGCGACCAGCTGGACGGCCGCCGCGGCCTCCGCCAGCGGGACCCGGGCGCTGACCAGCGGCCGGACCACGCCCTGTTCGGCGAGCTCGGTCAGCGCGTCGTGGGCGGCGCGCACGGCCCGCGGGTCGTGGGTGTTGTACAGGCCCCAGTGCAGGCCGAGGATCGTGTAGTTCTTCACCAGGGCGTGGTTCAGCGCCGGGGCCGGGATCTGCCCGGCGGCGAAGCCCACCACCACGATCCGGCCCTCGAAGGCCACGCACCGGGTGGAGCCGGTGTAGGCCTCGCCGCCGACCGGGTCGAAGACCACGTCCGCGCCGCGCCCGCCGGTGAACTCCTTGACGGCGGCGACGAAGTCCCCGGCCGGGCCGTCGGCCGTCCGGTCCACCACCAGGTCGGCGCCGAGCGCCCGGGCCGCCTCGGCCTTGGCCGGGCCGCCGACCACGGCGATCACCCGGGCCCCGGCGGCCCGGCCGAGCTGGACGGCCGCACTGCCGACCCCGCCGGCCGCCGCGTGCACCAGCAGGGTCTCCCCGGCCCGCAGCCGGGCCCGGCGGTGCAGGGCGAACCAGGCGGTCTGGTGGCCGATGTGCAGCGCCGCCGCCTCGGCGTCGTCCAGCGACTCGGGCGCCGGGAACGCGGCCGCGGCGTCCAGCAGCGCGTACTCGGCGAAGGCGCCGTGCGGCAGCACCGGGTTGCCGATCAGCCGCTCGCCGCGCCGGGCGCCGTCCGCGACCTCGCCGCACAGCTCCACACCCGGGGTGAACGGCAGCGGCGGGCGGACCTGGTAGTGCCCGCGCACCATCAGCGCGTCCGGGAAGTTCACCGCCGCCGCCCGGACCTTGACCAGCAGCTGCCCCGGGCCCGGCACCGGCCGGGCGGCGTCCTCGGTGAGCCGCAGCACCGCGGCCGGCTCGCCGAGTTCGGTGACCTGCCAGGCCCTCACAGCGCCCCGCCCTTCTCCAGCCCCTGCTGGAGCCGGTTCACCCCGGCGATCCAGCGGTCCGGTTCGGTGGCCCGGACGCGGTAGTACTCGGCGACCTCGGGGTGCGGCAGGATCAGGAACCGCTCCTCCCGCAGTGCCGCCAGGGCCGCCTCGGCGACCTCCGCCGGGTCCAGGGCGGTCAGCACCAGCAGCGCCTCGCCGACCGCGCCGGTGGAGGCCAGCATGTCGGTGCGCACCCCCTGGGGGCAGAGCGCGTGCACCCGGACGCCGCGGTGGCGGTAGGTGGCGGAGAGCCACTCGGCGAAGGCGAGCGCGCCGTGCTTGCTGACCGCGTACGGGGCCGAGCCGAGCATGGTGAGCAGCCCGGCGGCCGAGACGGTGGCCAGGAAGCGGCCCTGGCCGCGCTCCAGCCAGCGGGGGAGCAGCAGGTCGGCCGCTCGTACGTGGGCCAGGACGTTGACCTCCCAGGCGCTCGTCCAGGCCTCGGCGGGGGCGTCGGCGCCGCCGATCGGGGCGACGCCCGCGTTGGCGCACCACACGTCGATCTCGCCGAGCTCCGCGCGGGCCCGCCCGACGAGGGCGGCGAGGCCCTCGGCGGAGGCGGCGTCCCCGGGGAGGGCGGTGCCGCCGCACTCCTTCGCGACCGTGCGGGCGGCGTCGGCGTCCAGGTCGTTGACCACCACCCGGGCGCCGGCCGCGGCGAAGGCCCGGGCGAGCGCGGCGCCGATGCCCCGGCCGGCGCCGGTCACCACGACGCCCTGGCCGGTGAGGTCACCGCTCGGCCCGTCCGAGCCGGCGGGGGCGCCGCTCACAGCCCACCGCCGAGGGTGACTCCGCCGTCCACCACCAGGGTCTGGCCGGTGATCCAGCCGGACTCCGGGGAGAGCAGGAAGGCGACCGCGCCCGCGACGTCCTCGGGGACGCCGAGCCGGCCCAGCGGGTAGGCCTTGACGACCTTCTCCTCCCGGCCCTCGTACAGCGCCTCGGCGAACTTGGTCTTCACCACGGCGGGGGCCACGGCGTTGACCCGGATGCCCTGCGGGCCCAGCTCGGCGCCGAGTTCGGTGGTGAGCCGGATCAGCGCGGCCTTGCTGATGCCGTACATGCCGATCCCGAGCGAGGCGCGGATGCCGGCGACCGAGGCGACGTTGACCACCGAGCCGCCGTGCTCGCCCATCCAGGCGGCGTGGGCCCGGCGGGTCCAGGCCAGCGGGCCGAGCACGTTGACGGCGAAGATCTTGGCGGCCGCGTCGGGGTCGGTCTCCAGGACCGGCCCGTAGATCGGGTTGATGCCGGTGTTGTTGACCAGGTGGTCGAGCCGTCCGAAGGCCTCCAGGGTGCGGGCGACCGCCTCCTCCTGGTGGGCCGGGTCGTCGGCCTTGCCGGCGACCGCGATCGCGTTGTCCGGGCCGCCCAGGTCGCGGACGGCCTCGGCGAGCGGCTCGGGGTTGCGGGCGGTCAGGCAGACCTTGGCGCCGCGGTCGACCAGTTCGCGGGCGATGCCGAGGCCGATGCCCCGGCTCGATCCGGTCACGACGGCCACCCGGCCCTTGAAGGAGTGCACCACGGAGGGTCCTGCCTTTCCGGTCTGCTCTGGAGTGCTGACTAAGCGCTTGCTCAGCATGCTGTCGGTGCGAGAGCCTGTCAACAGTCCGCCGGGCCGCACCGGAGCGGCCGGCGGGAATGCCTGTACGACTTCTCTGGGAGGATGGCGCCATGACCAGCACGCCCATCGCCGACCTCTGGCCGACCATGCCGGGCGCCGACACCCGCCCCGAGGCGGCGTACCGGCTGCTCCAGGCGGCCGTCGAGTCGTTCGCGGAGCGCGGCTTCCACGCCACCACCACCCGGGACATCGCCACCGCGGCGGGCATGAGCCCCGCCGCGCTGTACATCCACTACCAGTCCAAGGCCGCCCTGCTCGCCGAGATCAGCCGGGCCGGCCACGCCGCCACCCTCACCCTGGTCCGGGAGGCGGCGGCCGGGGAGGGCGGCCCGGCCGAGCGGATGCGGCGCGTGGTCGAGCAGTTCACCGCCTGGCACGCCCGGGCCCGGACGGTCGGCCGGGTGGTCAACTACGAGCTGCACGCCCTGCCCGAGGACGCCTACGCCCAGGTCGCGGCGCTGCGCCTGGACATCGAGCGCGAGGTCAGCGCGCTGATCGAAGCGGGTGTGGCGGCCGGGGAGTTCGAGGTCTCGGAGGTGCGTACGGCGGCCCGCGCGGTCACCTCGCTGGGCATCGACGTCTCCCGCTGGTACACCGAGCGCTCCTCCGGCACGCCGGAGGAACTCGGCCGCCGCTACGGCGAGTTGGTGCTGCGGATGCTCGGCGCCCGGGTCTGACCGGGGCACGGGCCCGACGGGGGCACGGGCTTGACCGGGCTCCGGACGGCGAGCAGAATCGTATACGGAGTACGTGTGCCTCGTAGGCGTACAACGCCAACGCCAAGGCGCCCGCCACGGCCGGTCGTGGCGGGCGCCCTGCTGTCGGGCACGGTGGCTCCGGAGGATTGCCGGGGGAGGGCCGTCAGGCGGTGGCCAGGCAGAACTCCACCAGCCCGGCGTCCACGTCGAGGACGATCCGCTCCATCTCCGCCCACGCCGGGTGGAACTCCTTGCCCCACTCGACGGTGAAGCCGAGCACCTTGCCCTGGGCGGGGTCGACGAAGTGGCGGGAGAAGACGTAGTCGTCGCTGGTCCCGCTGGTCGGGTAGAGGTGGAACCCGGTCAGCGGCGTGTAGGCGGTGCCGCGCACGCCCTGGACGCCCCGGCAGAAGGCGGTGGCGAGTTCGAGGGCGCTGTCGACGTCGTCCTTGGGGATGTACTCGGCGTACGCGGTGTCGCCGGGCAGTCCGCGCTTGCCGTCGTAGGAGGTGTTGCGGAAGTTCATGTCCGGGTCCCCGGACTGGTTCTCGTCGTCGCCCCAGTTGTAGAGCATGTCCTGGGAGTAGCTGTGCACGTCGACGAACCACCGCGTCCCCGGGTAGTGGTCCAGCAGCCAGCGGACGTTGCGGGTCTCGGGCTCGGAGAAGGCGCTCGGGCCCTCGTACACCTGCTGGTCGCACGGGGAGGTGGACACCTGGGGGGTGGCGGTCGGGGCGAAGGCGGTGGTGAAGTCGAAGAGGAAGTCGTAGTTGCGGTTGAGGTCGACGCCGATGCAGTCCGGGTTCGAACTGCCGCCGGAGTTGGCCGGGTTGCGGTTCTTGCGCCACATCGGGTCGACGGTCTGGCTGTACAGCCGGCCGTCCGGGTTGACCAGGGGGAGGACCACCAGGTCGAGCCGGAGCAGCAGGTCCTGCACCTGCTGGGCCGTGATGGTGGTGGAGCCGTACCCCAGGCCGGTGCCGGTCCGGAAGGCCTCCAACAGGTCGGCGGCGAAGTGGACGAGGATCTCGCAGCTGCCCCACTCTCGGGCGTGCACGCCGCCGATCAGCATCACGGCGTCCTTGGGTATGCGCGAGGGGCGGCCGATCTGCAGGGCGTGGGAGGTGCGGCCCTCGACGGACGGTTCGGGGAGGGTGATCAGCTGGGCGGAACCGGGGTAGGACGCGGCCAAGCTGGTCACGGCGGACTCGACCTCGGTGATGTTCAGGTAGGACATGACGGGCCTCCCGGTTCAGCCGGCGAGCTTGGCGGCCAGGCCGTGCGGGACGGCGTCGTCGGCGGCGTAGCGGTCGCCGGTGCCGACCTCGGCCTGGGCGGCCCGGCCGTGCTCGCTGGCGTTGCCGGTCCGCGTGACGGTGACGCCCTCGCGTTCGAGCGCGGCGACCCGGTTCTCCGGGGCGTAGACGTCGATGCCGACGCTGCCGTCGGACTCCTGCCGCGGGCGGCCGCCGGTGTCGGGGCGGACCTCGCGCAGCAGGGCGCGCAGGGTGTCGGCGTCCCGGGCGGTGACGCGGAGCCTGAGGATGTCGGGCCGGGGTGGGGTGGGGGGTGTGATGGGGACGGCGGACATGACGACCTCGGGGGATTCGTACGGATATGTCCGACGTGTACCTCGTATCCTCAGGATCCGCCTTCGCCGTAGAAGTCGTCAAGGGGCGGCTCCGGCATCCCGTCCAGCAGGCGGTCCAGGCCGGCCAGCATCTCGGCCCGGTCGTCGAAGTCGGCGAAGCGGGGGACCAGCGCGCGCAGCCGCGGGTAGTCGGCCGCGGGCAGCCGGTGCAGGCCGAGGCGCAGCACCGGGTCCGGCTCGTCCGGGTTGTCGACCACCTGGCGCTTGTCCACCAGCAGGGAGCCCAGGTTCCAGGCCACGAAGGTGCGGTAGATCGTCAGCGCGGTGGTGTCGTCGAAACCGGCCCGGGCGAGCACCGCCAGGATGTGCTCGGTGAGGGCGAGGGCCGGCGCCGGGCGGCGGGACACCGGGACGGCCAGCGGGCGGGTGGCGACCAGCGGCAGGATCTCGGGGTGGGCGTGCGCCACGACGGCGAAGGCCTGGGCGATCCGGCGCAGCTCCGTCCGCCAGCCGTGCTCGTGGCCGCCGCCGACGCCGGTGCGCAGCTGGGTGTTGATCTCGGTGAAGTAGGCCTCGGTCAGGCCGTCCAGCAGGGCTTCCTTGCCGGGGGTGTAGCGGTACAGGGCCATCGACTCGACGCCGAGCTCCGCCGCCAGCCTGCGCATGGTCAGCGCGCCGAGCCCCTCGCGGTCCACCAGGGCGACGGCGGCGTCCAGCACCAGGGGGCGACTCAGGCGTCCGCGCTTCTCGGGGCCGTCCCGCTCAGCCATGTCCGCACTCCTCCGAACTCCTCCGAGTCGGTGCCGCCGGGCCGTCGGCCGTGCCCGGGCGGCGGGGCCGGAGGGGGCCGGGGCCGGGCAGGTCGCAGGTTACACAGCGGATACAGAACCAGGATACAAGGGACGAATAGCCGGAAAACAGGCCCCGGTCGTGCCCCGGTCGGTGACGGAGCGCAACCGGTGACCGGGTGTGGCCCGGTGGGGCCTGGTGCGGCTGGGTAGGGCCCGGTGCGGCCGGGTCGGGTCATTGCAGCAGCAGCCGGACGGCGAGCCAGCCCACCAGCGCGGCCGAGCCCAGGGCGGTCCACCGGCGGCCGCGGGCCCCGGTCAGGGCCCGGCCGAGCAGGGCGCCGCCGAGGGCGAGCAGCAGTTGCCAGCTCGCCGAGGCGGCGAACACGGCGAGGGTGAAGACCGTGCCGGCGAGCGGACCCGTCGGGCTGCCGGGGCCGTCGCCCAGGACCAGGGCGGCGAAGTAGAGCACCGTCAGCGGGTTGAGCAGGGTGATCCCGAGCAGGGTCAGGAAGGCCCGGGCGGGGCCGGGCGGGGCCTGGGCCGCCAGGGCGGCGGAGCCGGGGGTGCGCAGGGCGGTGGCGGCGGTGCGGACGGCCAGGGCGAGCAGGACGAGGGCGGAGACGATCCGCAGCGGTGTGGCCACCGGCGCCAGCAGCGGCGCGAGGCCGCTGCCGCCGAGGGCGGCCAGCACGGCGTACAGCCCGTCCGCGGTGGCCACGCCGAGGGCGGCGCAGGCCCCGGTGCGCAGCGAGGTCCGGGCGCTGAGCGCCACCAGGTAGGCCCCGACGGCCCCCACCGGGACGGCGACGCCCCACCCGGCGAGCAGCCCCGCGACCAGCGCGGCCCTCATGCGAGGGCGCGGTCGGGCCTCCGGGGGTGGCCGGGCTGCTGCTGCTGACCGGCGGCCGGGCGGGCGGCGGCGGTCACGGGCAGCGGGCGGGCGGGTGCGGTGGTCATGCGGTGATGGTGGCGGGCGGGGTGCCGGGGGTGTAAGTGGTTTCTCCGGTGAGGGCGGGTAGCGTGGGGCACTCCGTGGACACCGTTTCGAGGAGGCCCCCGATGACCAGTCAGAACGACCACGTGCGCGAGCTGTTGGCCGAGGCCTGGCGGTCCTGGGCGGAACGCGGCGCGGCCCTCGGGGCGGCCGACTGGGACCGGCCGACCCGGCTGACCGAGTGGACCGTACGGGACCTGTACGCGCACGTGGCACCGGTGCCGGAGATGTTCACCGGACTGCGCGGGGCCGTCCTGGACGGTCCGGCCGAACTGACCTGCGGGGCGGACGTCCTGCGGACCTTCAACCGGCCGGGCGGGCTCGCCCACACCGCCGCCGGACAGGTCGCCGAGCTGGCCAGGGAAGCGGCCAGGGCGAGCGAACCGGCGGCGCTGATCGCCCGGTTCGGCACCGAGGGCCCGGAGGCCCTGGCCGGACTCGCGGACCTGCCGCCGAGCACCGTGGTGGCGCACCCGCTGCTCGGCAGCGTCACGGTCGGGGCGCTCGGCGAGGTGGCGCTGATGGAGGCGACCGTCCACCTGCTGGACCTGGTCGCGGCCGTCGGCGGCCCCGCCCCGGCCGAGGGGGCGCTGCGGTTCACCCGCGGGCTGCTGGCCGAGGTCGCCGACCCGGTGGCCTTCATCGAGGCGGCGGCGGGCCGCGCTTCGGAGCCGGTGCTGCCCGTCATCCGCTGAGCCGGTGCTGCCCGTCATCCGCCGAGCCGGTCGACCACTGACCCGGAGGGTCCCGTTCCCGCTGGTCAGTCGTATGCTGGGGGCTCGGAGAACGCGTCACTCGGGGGGATGTCGATGGACCGGTTGTGGGACCTCTGGTGGCTGCTGCCGATGGTGATCTACGGCGGCTCGGATTTCGCCCGCAGGGCGCTGAAGAACCGCCACCAGCGCAAGCTGGAGGTGCTGGAGGCGAAGGAGCGGCAGCGGGTCGCCCTGGAGGCGGCCGGCCGCCCGCCGGAGCCGGTCTGCGGCTGCACCCACCACCTGGCCAAGCACGACAAGCAGGGCCGCTGCCACGAGGTGGTCGAGGCGCCCACCGGCTGGGACGCCGACCGGCGCCCGGTGAGCTACGAGCCGCGGCAGTGCAACTGCCAGCAGTACGTGGGGCCGGAGCCGCTGGGCACGGTGTTCGCGCCGGAGCTCACCGACCGCTGAGCCCGGCGTCGTCCGGCCCGCCGCCCTGGTGGGGCCGCCCTGGTAGGCCCGTCCTGGCAGGGCCGCCCTGGTAGGGCCTGCTGCTCCCCGCGCCGTCGGTCCGGTGTGGGGAGCAGCGGTGTGCCCGGTCAGCCCAGGGCGAGGGCGCTCAGCCGGTCGGCGGCGCCGTTGAAGAGGTCCTGGTCACCGGGGAAGGTGCCGGAGTCGGCGTACTGCCAGAAGGTCTGGTAGCCCCAGCCGTTCGGCAGGGTGCCGGCGGTGGAGGAGTAGCGGGCGATCCAGAGCGGGTTGGTGGCGCCGAAGCCGCCGTAGTTGCCGGTGCAACTCGCCCACCAGTTGGTCGTGGTGTAGAGGGTGGGGTAGCGCCCGGTGCGGTTGCGGACGGTGGTGGAGAAGTCCCGGATCCAGCTGACCATGGCGCTCTGGCCGAGGCCGTAGCAGCTGGCGCCGTACGGGTTGTACTCGATGTCGAGGGCGGGCGGCAGGGTCGCGCCGTCGGCGGACCAGCCGCCGCCGTGGTCGACGAACCAGTTGGCCTGGGCGGAGCCGGAGGAGTTGTTCGGCAGCGCGAAGTGGTAGGCGCCGCGGATCAGTCCGGCGTTGTACGAGCCGTTGTACTGCTGGGCGAAGTACGGGTTGGTGTAGCTGGTGCCCTCGGTGGCCTTGACGTAGGCGAACTGGGCGCCGTTGGCCGCCGCCGTGGACCAATCGACGTTGCCCTGGTAGCTGGCGACGTCCAGCCCGGGGGTCTGGGTGGCGGCGAGGGCGGGCAGCGGCGACGCACCGGTGCGGCCCTCGTGGGCGGCGACGGTGGAGCCGGCGAAGTCGCGGTCGGGGTGGAAGGCCGGGCGGGCCTCGGGGGTGGGGGTGAGGGCGGGGCCGGTGGGGGCGAGAGGGGCGGGGTCGGCCGCGTAGGCGGGCGCGGTGACGCCGGTGACCAGGGCGGTCGCGGCGGCGAGTGCGGCCAGTACGGGGAGCCGACGGCGGGTCGTGGGTCTTCTGCTGGTACCGGTGGGGCGGGCGGAGCGGGAAGAGCGGGGCATGGACACTCCTCTGGTTCCGGTGTCTGGTTCCGGTGCGAATGGCCCAACGGGCTTGGTGCGGCCGGTGGTTGGACCGACCGGGGAGCAGGTTAGCCATGTACCCGCCAGCTGCGCCAGGTGCCTGCGTCCGGGGCAGGGGGGCGATGTGGCACGATGCATAAAAGTCGACATTCACCAGAACGCCGACCGTCACGAGAACGAGGTAGCGCCATGCCCGAGACCGCCGCCAGGACCACCGGTGAACTGACCTTCCGTCCCGCGACCCCCGCCGACGTCCCGGCGCTGGTCGAGCTGGTCGAGTCCGCCTACCGGGGTGAGGCCAGCAAGGCCGGCTGGACCACCGAGGCGGACCTGCTGGGCGGGCAGCGCACCGACGCCGAGGGGGTGGCGGAGGCCGTCGGCCACGCCGAGGGACTGGTGCTGCTGGCCGAGCGCGACGGTGAGCTGCTGGCCTGCTGCCAGCTGGAACGGCGGGGCGAGCGGGCCTACTTCGGCATGTTCTCGGTGCGCCCGGGCCTCCAGGGCGGCGGGATCGGGCGGCTGGTGCTGGCCGAGGCGGAGCGGCTGGCCGGCGAGGAGTGGGGGGTCGGCACGATGGAGATGACCGTCATCGAGCAGCGCGCGGAGCTGATCGCCTGGTACGAGCGCCGCGGCTTCCGCCGTACCGGCGTGTACAGCCCGTTCCCGTACGGCGACGAGCGCTTCGGCGTCCCGCGCCGTCCGGACCTCCGGTTCGAGCAGCTGATCAAGGAGCTGTAGGGGCGGGTTCGACGGGGCTTGGCGAAGGGCGATTTGTTGATCGTTTGATGGTCTGTCGTCCTACTGATGCAACGTCAAGTCGCTGAGCTGGGGCGATGCGGAGATGTCATACCTCGTTCATGATTGGTCCAGACCAATGTGAGAGGCTGAGGACGTACGGCGAAGTTCCGTCCGATGCCCAGGGGGGCCATTTCCGCATGCCCGTACTCCATGGCACCGCCATGTCCGCACCCGAGACCGGTCCGCGCCGGACGCCCGCGGACCCCGACCTCCGACTCCCCAGCCCGCCCGACGACCAGGAGCTCTACTGGTACTTCGGCCCGCAGCGCCGCTGGGTGCTGCTCTGCGCCACCCTCTCCTACGCGGGAGCCACCGCCACCCTCGGCCTGTTCGCCCTCAGCAAGCCGCTGCTCTGGCCGTTCCTGGTGCTCACCGTGCTCAACGCCGCCACCTGGCTGCTCTCGCTCACCGACGGCCAGCGGGCCCGCCGCTTCACCCGCGACTCGCACGACCTGCTGCTGCGCGCCTGGAGCCCCGCCCGCCACCCGAGCGTGGACCTGCTGCTGCCCACCGCCGGCGAACCGCTCGCCGTCCTCGACAACGCCTACCGGCACACCGCCGCCGTCCAGTGGCCCGGTGAACTGACCGTGCTGGTCCTCGACGACGCCGACCGCCCCGAGGTGCGCGAACTCGCCCGCTCCTACGGCTTCCAGTACCGCGCCCGCCCCGACCGCGGCCGCTTCAAGAAGGCCGGCAACCTCAACCACGGCCTGGCCGAGGGCACCGGCGAGGTCATCGCCGTCCTCGACGCCGACTTCTGCCCCCGCCCCGACTTCCTGCACCACCTGGTGCCCTACCTCGACAACCCCGAGGTCGGCATCGTGCAGAGCCCGCAGTGCTTCGACACGGACGCCGACATGTCCTGGCTCGAACGCGCCGCCGGAGCGACCCAGGAGATCTTCTACCGCTGGATCCAGCCCTCCCGGGACGCCCAGGACGGCACCGTCTGCTGCGGCACCAACGCGCTCTACCGACGCGCCGCCCTGCAACGGATCGGCGGCTTCGCCGAGATCGACCACAGCGAGGACCTCTACACCGGCCTCGCCCTCGCCCGGGCCGGCTGGAGCACCCGGTACGTCCCCGCGCTGGTCGCCAAGGGCATGTCGCCCACCGGTCTGCCCGCCTTCATCAGCCAGCAGTACCGCTGGTGCCTCGGCTCGCTCGCCCTCGTCCGCGACCCGGACTTCCGCAGTGGCCCGCTCCCCCGCTCGGCCCGGCTGTGCTTCTGGAACGGCATCCTCGGCTACGTCACCAGCGCGGTGAACGTGTTCGCCGTGCCGCTGCCCGCGCTGATCATGCTGTTCTTCGCCCCCGAGGAGATCCAGCCCTGGCAGGTCCTGCCCTTCCTGCCGCCGATCTGGGTCGCCCTGGTGCTGCTGCCCGCGATGTCCCGCACCCGCTGGCGCTTCGAGGTCACCCGGGTCCAACTCCTGGGCGGGCTCTGCCACGTGATCGCCATCGCGCACGCGCTGCGCCGCCGCTCCGCCGACTGGGTGCCCACCGGCGCCGTCTCCGGCGGAACCGCCCTGGCCCGCAGTGTCGCCCGACTCGGCGTCGGCTGGCTCGGCCTCGTCATCCTCGCGGGCGCGGCCGGCCTGGTGCGCGCCGGGCTGGAGTACGGCTGGCGGCCCTTCTGGGCGCTCGCCGCGCTGCTCGGGCTCACCGCGTACACCATGATCCCGCTGATCAGGTCGCTGTGGCCGCTGCTCGGCACGGGCCGGGCCGCGCGGGCCGCGGACGGCGGCAAGGGCGCCGCCGTCGGAGAGGTCGCCGCACCGGCGCGGCGCCGCACCGGACTCGGACCCGACCTCGGCTTCGGCCGGGCGGAAGCCGTCGCCGTCACCGCCGTGCTGCTGCTCTGCGGGGTGCTCGCCTCCGGCTGGGCCGACCCGCTGATCTTCTGACCGCCCGGGTCCTTCACTCGGGTCCTTCACCCGGGTCCTGCGCCCGGTTCCCTCCGCCTGGTCCCTCTGCCCTTCCCCGCTCTTCCCCGTTGCGTTTCCTTGCGCGTCGCCCCACCGGCGCGGACCCCCGCCGCCCGGCCGCCCCATCGGCCCGGCGGGCCCGACCACCGCTGCCAGCCCAGCAAGGAGCACCGCCGTGTCAACGGCCGTACCACCACCGACGTCGTCCGCGTCCTCGGACGAACTGCTGCCCGGAGTCGTCCGGGTGGACCGGCAGGCCGCTGCCGCCGGAACCACCTCGACCTCCGCCTCTCCGTCCGACTCCGATTCCGCCTCCGGCACCGGCACCGGCACCGCCTCCGGCACCGTGGCGTCGACGGGTGAGCCCCGCCGCCGTGCCGCCTTCCGTCCCGACATCGAGGGACTGCGCGGCATCGCCGTGCTCTCCGTCCTGGCCTACCACGCGGCCGTCCCCGGCCCGACCGGCGGCTTCGTCGGCGTCGACGTCTTCTTCGTCATCTCCGGCTTCCTGATCACCGGTCTGCTCACCGGCCGCCCGATCGGCCTGTGGGACTTCGCCGCCCGCCGCGCCCGCCGCATCCTGCCCGCCGCCGCCACCGTCCTGGTCGCGACCGCCGCCGCCGGCGGCGCACTGCTCGACCCGCTGCGCGGCACCGACCTCGCCCACGACCTGATCGCCTCCGCCGGCCAGTTCGCCAACTGGCGCTTCGTCGGCCAGCAGACCGACTACCTCGCCGCCGAACACGACCCCAGCCCGCTCCAGCACTTCTGGTCCCTCGGCGTGGAGAACCAGTTCTACCTGCTCTGGGGCGTCCTGCTGCTCGGCCTCGCCCGCTACCTGCACGGGCGCCGTCGGACCCTGGCGATCACCCTCGCCACCCTGGCCGTCGGCGGGGCCTCGCTGGCGCTCTGCCTGCGCTGGACGGCGACCTCGGCGCCGCTCGCCTACTTCTCCACCGGCAGCCGGCTCTGGGAGTTCGCCGCCGGAGCCTGCGCCGCCCTGCTGGGCAGCGCCCTCGCCGCCCGAACCGCGGGCCGTACCGCCGGTCGTGACCTCGTCCCCGCCCCCGTCGGTGGGCGCGGCTCCGGGCGGGCGGTGACCCGGGTGCTGCGGCTGGTCGGCTGGGCCGGCCTGGCGGCCGTGCTCGCTTCGGTCTTCCTGTACGACCGCACCACCCCCTTCCCCGGCGCGGCCGCCCTGCTGCCCGTCCTCGGCACCGCGGCCCTGCTGCTCGCCGCCCCCGCCGACCGGATCGTCGGCGGCGTCCTCGCCAGCCGCCCGCTGCGGGCCGCCGGACGCCTCTCGTACGCCTGGTACCTGTGGCACTGGCCGGTGCTGACCATCGCCCAGGCCCGGTACGGCCAGCTGACCTGGCCGGTGCTGCTCGCCCTGACCGCCGCCAGCGCGCTGCCCGCCTGGCTCACCCTGCGGCTCGTCGAACAGCCCCTGCGGTACGGCAGCACCCCGGCGCCCCGGCGCGGCCTCGCCGTCGGCGCCAGCGCGCTCGTCATCCCGCTGATCGCCGCGCTCACCCTCGGCGGCGGCACCGTCCGCGCGCTCGGCGGCACCGCGGACACCGCGACCGTCGCCCCCGCCGGAGCCGTGGACGGGCCCGCCCTGCTCGCCCCCGGCGCCCGGGTGCTCGGCCTCACCCCCTCGCTCGCCCGCGCCCGGGAGGACTTCCCGCCCGGCAAGGGCTGCGAGATCCCGCTCAACGCCGACAGCAGCCCCCGCTGCCTCTTCGGCAACCAGGACAGCCCCGACCGGATCGTGCTGCTCGGCGACTCGCACGCCGGGCAGTGGATCTCCGCCGGGCTCGCCCTCGCCGAGCAGCGGCACTGGGCCCTGGAGGTGCTGGTCAAGCCCGGCTGCCCGCTGGCCACCCTGACCGTGCGCAACAACGTCCTCGGCCGCACCTTCGACGAGTGCGACCGCTGGCGCGAGAACACCCTCACCCGGCTCACCTCCGGGCCCAAGCCCCGGCTGGTCCTGATGGCCGGCCTCAACCGCTACGGCAGCCAGGAGGAACGCACCGAGGGCTGGACCCGCACCCTCGACCGCCTCACCGCGCTCGGCGCCCCGCTCGCCTACCTGGGCGACACCCCGATGCCGGGCAAGGACATCCCCACCTGCCTGGCCGCCTCCGACGGCCGCTCCGACGCCTGCTTCTTCCCGCGCGACACCGCCTTCGAGCCCGACCCGATGCTCGACGGCGGCCTCGCGGCCCGGTACGGCGTGCGCACCCTCGACCTCGGGCCGCTGCTCTGCCCGGGCAGCGGGGCGAGCTGCCCGGCCGTGCTGGAGGGCGTGGTGCTCTACCGGGACACCGGGCACATCACGGACACCCTCGCCCGGGTGCTGGCGCCGCGGATCGACAAGGGGGTGCTGGGCGCGCCGTGAGGGTGGGGCGGGGGGAGGTGCACTGCCCGCCCTGCCCTGCGGGCTCAGGCCAGCACTGCCCCGCGGGCTCAGGTCAGCACCGGCTCGCGGGGCAGCTCCCCCAGGCGGGAGTCCGCCCCGACGATCCGGAACACCCCCGGCCCCACCTCCTCGGAGCGGCTGCGGATGTCCATGTAGAGGTGGGCGGGCCACTCCGTCCGCAGCGACCAGCTGACGCCGATCAGATCGGCGCCGTCCAGCCGGGCGCCGGTCAGGTCCGCGTCGGTCAGATCGGCGTGGGCCAGGCCGGCGCCCGTGAAGTCCCCGTCGACCAGGACGGCCGCCGCGAGGCAGGCGTGCTCCAGGGTCGCGCGGGACAGGTCGGCGCCGGTGAGGTCCGCCGAGGTGATGTACGCCTGGCTCAGGTCGGCCCTGGCCAGGGCGCCGCCGCGCAGCGTCGCCCCGGCCAGCACCGCCCCGCACAGCTGGGCCCGGCGCAGGTCCGCCCCGTCCATGGCGGCGCCGGTGAGCAGGGCGTAGCGCAGGTCGGACTCCGGCAGCCGGGTGTCGCGGAGCCGGGCGCCCGCCAGGTGGGCGTTGAAGAGCTGGGCCCGCACCAGGTTGGCGCCGGACAGGTCGGCGGCGTACAGGTTCGCGTCGTCCAGCGTCGCGTCCGACAGGTCGGCGCGCCACAGTTCGGCCTGGCAGAGGTTGATGTCGGTCATGATCGCCGAGCTCAGGTCCACGTCGTGGAGCCGCGCGCCGGCCAGGCTCGCGCCCGTCAGGTCCGCCGCCCGCAGGTCGGCCCCGGACAGGTCGGCGCCGGCCAGCTCGGCGTTGTGGAGCACCGCGCCCGGGCCGGGCACCCGGAGCGGCTCGAAGGCCAGGGCGGCCCGCAGCCAGGTCCGGAAGCCCTCGCCCGGCGGCTCCTGGGCCCGGCCGGCCGCCGACCCCCGTCCGTCCCGTACGGAATCACCGGCCACGACGCCTCCTCCGCTGGTCGGCCCCGTCGGCGGGGCCGTACCTGCCGTCCAGTCTGCCGTTCACGCTGTCGTTCACCCTGCCGTCCACCCGGGGCACGATCGGGGTCCGGAGCGGTCCGGGCCGGGGCCCGGACCTCGGCTCGGAGCCCGGCCCGGAACGCGGCCCGGAGCCTGGCCCGGACCTCGGCTCGGCCCCCCGTGGTGGCGAGGGGAGGTCCGCGCGCGACGGGCCGCGCGCGAACATCTGCTGCAGGATCTGCGGCGCCGCGATGCCGATCGCCAACGCCCCCACCGGGCCCGCCACCTGGTTCGAGGCGGTGGACGCCGCCGTCACGATCACCCCGACGCTCAGCCGGATCGCCACCGCCACCACGTACGGAGCCAGCTTCATCTGCCCCCGGTACGTCCACGGGAAGCCGCCCACGGAGTTGATCCGCTCGTGGAGGGTCCACGCCTCGATGGCAGCCGCACCACCGAGCCCCCACAGGCATGCAGCCAGCATCTGCATCCGAGCAACTCCTCGCACCCACCGCACCGTTGATTCCCGACGGCCCTCTCGCCGACCATGCTGGTGCACCGGGCCGTGCACTGCCGGGCCCGCCACCCCGCAGGGCACCGATCCTCGGGAACTACCGGCGTTCCGGGGGCGGGCGCGGGCCTGCCGTGGTAATGCGCTCGTGCGGGTGTGAGTGGGTCCGTGGGGACGTGAGGGTGGGTGGACGTGCGGGCGTCGGGTTCCGGTCAGCCGTAGACGCCGCGGCAGAGCCGGGCCTGCTCGGAACCGGTCGGCCAGCGGCCCATCCGCTCCGCCTGGTCGCAGATCGTCCCCTGACCGAGCGAGGGCAGCCCCGGCGCCCCCGGGCCCGCGTTCGGTGCCGGGCGGCCGGACGGGCTCGGCCGCGGGCTGCGACCCCCCTTGGAGTGCGGCGAGGCCGAGGCGTGCGGGGCTCCGCTCCGGTCCGCCCCGCTACCCGGAGCTGCCGCCGCCGTGGCCGTGGCCGGGTCACCGCCCGGCAGGGCCGGGGCGCCCCCCGGCGCGGGGGAGGGGCCGGGGGACGGTGAGGGCGTGCCGGCCGGCGGAGCGAGCGGCAACAGGCCGGACGGCGTGGCCGACGGCGAGGCCTCCGGCAGGGCCACCACCCGGACGTCGTCACCCGACCCCGGACCGCACATCACCAGCAACGCGGCCAGCACCACCAGCGTCCCGCCGGCCGCCACCACCCGGGCCCTCCGCGACCGGTGCAACGGCGGAGGCGTGCCGCCGGGCGGCGGACCCGCCTGCGGGGGCCCGGCCTGCGGGGGGCCCGCCGACGAGGGCTGCGCCCGGAACGGCTCCGCCTGCGACGGGATCGGGAGGGGGACGGGAGGTGGCTGCCAGGCGTTCGACGGCCACTGCCACTGTCCTCCGGTGGGCTGCCCAGTCATGTGCTCGTCCTTCCAGCGCCGCCCCCGCCGTACCTTTCCGTGCTCAACGAGCGCGCCGACCACGGGACATGACCCGGAAGAGGGGTCTGGACAGGCGCTGATTGCCGCCGACCCACATGCTGGGGGTCATGGAGACCAACAGCACGTCCGCACACCTGGTCGAGGTGGCCGAGTTCCGGGCCGACAGCCGCTACCGCCTGGTCCACCTCGAAGGCCGCGGCTGGGAGCCCCTCACCCCCGAGGAGTTCGAACCCCGCATCCACCAGCTCTTCCCCGACCTCGACCCGCACGACCCCGTCAAGGTGCACTGGGCCGACCACCCCTGGGAATGGCCGAGTTGGCACCCCGGCGAAGCCTGAGCCACTGATCGCCCGGCCGTCGGGTTCGCTACGCTTTCCGGGTGAGCGTGGATCACTTCTGGCGCCGCCTGCCAGGCCAGGCCGTGGACGCCTGTTCGCCCGAGGAACTCGGCGAACTCGTGCCCCGGAGCCGCGACGTCCGGTACGACCGGCTGGTCGCCGCCGGACTCGCCCTCGGCGTACGGCGGACCGCCGTCCTGATGGAACTCGCCCTCACCGAGAACGGCCTCCACCCCGACCCGGCCGCCCGGCTCCCCGTCTACGGCGGCACCCGCCGTGACACCGGGGCCGGGATGCCGGTGCTGCGGCCCGACCAGGTCGCCGCCGCCTTCACCTTCCTGCGCGACTCGGCGCTCGGCGAACTCGTCCGCCAGCAGGACACGGTGCTCGCCCGGCGGGTCGCCCAGCTCGACTCCGAACCGCCCTGGTCCGAGTCCTGGGCCGCCCGCGTCGTCAACGACCTGCGCGACCTGCGGGACTTCTTCGCCGGCGCGGCCGCCGCGGGGGACGCCGTCGTCGTCCGGGAATCCGAATGAGGAGCCGAATGCGATCCGCCGAATCGATACGCTCTGCCGAACCGATGCGCCCCGCTGAACCGATGCGCCCCGCCGAACCGATACGCCCCGCCGACTCGGAGCGCCCGCCGGGGACGGTCGGCTACGGCGAGGCAGCGGAACAACTCGCCGTCCAGTACGAGAGCGTGGACTTCGCCGAGGTCCACCGCTCCCTGCTGCACCTCTACCCGGCCGCGCCCGCCGCCGTCCTCGACATCGGCGCCGGCACCGGCCGTGACGCGGCCGCCCTCGCCGCCCTCGGCCACCGGGTCACCGCCGTCGAACCGACCCCCGAACTACGCGCCGTCGGTGCCCGCCTGCACCCCCGCGCTGGCATCCGCTGGATCGCCGACGCCCTGCCCGACCTGCCCGAGCTGACTGCCCGGGGCGAGCAGTACGACCTCGTCCTGATCACCGCCGTGTGGATGCACCTCACCCCCGCCGAACGCCCGCCCGCCCTGCAGGCCGTGGCCCGCCTCCTCGCCCCCGGCGCCCGCCTCGCCCTCACCCTGCGCCACGGCCTTGTCCCGCCCGGCCGCCGCATGTTCGACCTCCCGCCCGACCACACCACCGCCCAGGCGGAAGCCCACGGCCTCCACCTCCTCCACCAGGGCGAGCGGTCCGACCTGCACGCCCGTACGGACGTGACCTGGACCGAACTGGTCTTCCAGCGCGGCCACCGGCCCCCGCCCCCGCCGCTCTGACAGCGGCCCCGCCGCCGCTTTGACACCGGCCCCCGGGAGCGCGACGATCCGGACATGAGCCCTGCTCCCGCGGCCGCGAGCCTCGCTCTCGCGCACCACACGGGCCTGATCCTCGCCGAGGTCGCCGGCCTGCTCCTGGTGTTCGGCGGGATCTGGCTGGTCGCGGCGCAGATCCCCCGCTTCCGGCACCCGGTCGCCCGGACGGTCGTCGCCGGGACGGCCTTCACCGCGGCCGGAGTGCTGCTGATCATCGCCGTCCGCTGGGGGCACTTCGGCTAGGGCCGCTCTGCCGGGGTCGTCGGCCGGGTCCGTCGGCCGGGCCTGCCTGCTACGGGCCTGCTTGCCGGGACCGGGCCCCGGGGTAAACCCGGTGACACGCGCGTGGCGTGCGGCGAGACTGGCGACGTACGCGAACCGGCAGGGGGGAAGGGCAGCACGTGGCACTGGGGAAGAAGGGGTCCCGTCGCATCGTCGTCGACGGCGTCGAGTACCGCTGGCGGATGAGCAGGAAGCACTGGTGCTGCGACTACGACGCCGGCACCCTCGGCTACGTGGTGGAGGACGCGGCCCGACCCTCGTCGTGGAGACCGGACGGCCGGAGACGTCCGTACCCCGGCTGGTGCCCGCCGAGGTCGTCCTGCCGGCCGAGGTCGCCGCCGGGATCCGGGCCGCCCGGTCGCAGGGCTGGACGCCCACCGCCGCCGGCTCGCCGTTCCAGCTGCGCCACTCCGCGGTCCGCCACGACCCGCACGAACCTTACGTACCGCGAGAAGCAGCCGAGCACCGAGAGCGATGACCATGACGAACCACCCGGCCGGGGACCAGGCCGCCGCCCACCGCGCCGTCGAGAACCTGATCGCCCGCTACGCCGAACTGGTCGACGACGGGGACTTCACGGGGCTCGGGGAGCTCCTCGCCGACGCCGTCTTCACGGGCAGCGGCGAGCCCCTGCGCGGGCGCGCGGAGATCGAGCGGATGTTCCGCGAAACGGTGATCCGCTACGAGGACGGCACCCCGCGCACCCAGCACGTCACCACCAACCTCGCCGTCGACGTCGACCCGGCGGCGGGCACGGCGACGGCACGCTCCTACGTCACCGTCCTCCAGGCCCTCCCCGGACTTCCGCTCCAGCCCATCGCCGCCGGCCGCTACCACGACCGCTTCGAACACCGCGACGGCGCTTGGCGGTTCGCGGCACGCCGGGTCCGGATCACCCTGGTCGGGGACGTCAGCCGCCATCTGCGACCGGCGGCCGACCAGGGGTAGCCGCCACCCCTACCTGCTACGCCCCCACCTGCCACGTCCTCACTCGCTACGTCCTCACCCGCTACGCCCCGGCCTGCTGGTAGAGCGTCACCAGGAGGCCGTGCACCGGCTCGCCCTCCGGGTCCTCCTCGGCTTCGTCGACCAGCGCGGCTAGCGCCTCGGCCAGCTTCGCCGCCTTGGCGGGGCTGAGCCGTAGGTGGCGCAGCGTCATGAGGTGGTCGACGGGTGAGCGGTCCAGCTCCTGGGCGACGGCCCCGAACAGCGCGGCCGTGCCCTCGGCCCGGGGCTCGGCGACGAGGAGGCGTTCGGCGGTCCGCCGGTAGTACTTCTCGGTGCCGCCGCGCACCCGTCGCGTTCCCGCGTCCTGGACCAGCCCCGCCTCGCCCAGCACCCGGAGGTGGTGGGAGACGCTGCCCTTGTTCGCCCCCAGCTGCGCGGCGAGCCGGCTGATCGTCGACGGCCGGGTGCTCAGGGCGAACAGCAGGCGCTGGCGCATGGGGTGGGCGAGTGCGGAGTGCTGGAGCGGCGTGGTGATCCGCTGCACGTCCTCGCTGTCGCCTTCGTCTTCATCCGGTTGGTGGCTCACCCGATCAAGCGTTAAGTACGGTTGACGCTTTGGCAAGCCGCTGGTCTACTCCCTCCCATGACCTCCACACCTTCCACCCCGTCACTGCCCGTGCCGCAGGACGCGCCGCTGCCCGCGCCGCTGGACGCCGTCGCCGTCGTCGAGTCGATCGCCGACCTGGTCGGCGAGAACTACGTCTTCCCGGACGCCGCCGAGCAGTTGGCGGACCTGCTGCGCCGCCGCAACGCCGATGGCCGCTACCGGTCCCTGGACGTCGAGGAGTTGGCCGACGCGGTCACCGCCGACCTGCGGTCCGTCAACGGCGACCTGCACCTGGCCCTCAAGTACCACGCCGTGCCGGTGCCGCCGGAGCGCGGCGCGGCCGTACTCGCCGCGATGCGGCGGGACTTCGACGCCTCTCTGGGCGGCGTGCCACGGGTGGAACTCCTCGACGGCGGCGTCGCCGTCCTGGAGATCGGGCCCAAGATGTTCCCGCTGGACTGGGCGGCCCAGCCGCTGGCCGCGGCGCTCTCACTGGTGGCCCCCGCCCGCACCCTCGTCCTGGACCTGCGCCGCAACACCGGCGGCGATCCGGACACGGTCGCCTTCGTCTGCGGCTACCTGCTCGACCGCCGCACGCACCTCAACACCCTGCTCTCGCGGCAGGGCGCGGTGGCCGAGCAGTCCTGGACGCCCCCGTTCGTGCCCGGCGCCCGCTTCGGCGGCAGCAAGCCGCTGTACGTGCTGACGAGCGGGAACACCTTCTCGGCGGGCGAGGAACTCGCCTACGACCTGCAGCAGTTGGGCCGCGCCGAGATCGTCGGGGAAGCCACCCGGGGCGGCGCGCACCCGCGCGAGGGCTGGACGGTGCACCCCCACCTGGAGCTCAGCGTGCCCGTCGCCCGCGCCCTCAACCCGGTCTCGGGCACCAACTGGGAGGGCACCGGCGTCCGGCCCGACGTCCCGTGCGACCCCTCGACGGCGCTGGACCGCGCGCTGGCCCTGGCCGTGGCGCGCCTCGCGTAGGGCATCAGAGCCTCAACGGCTCGAAGGTGCCGTCCCGGAAGGTGAGGACGGTCGGCTCGGCCTCGAACTCCTCGCGCAGACAACCGCCGTAGCCGGGTGTCGTCGAGCCAGAGCGTGCGGCCGTACAGCCCCCACGCGTGGCGCGGGCCACCGGCAGTGAAGCTCAAGGAGTCTTCAGCAGAGATCGTCAACGATCTTTCACGCTGCTAGCTTGGCACCGCCTTCGAGCTGATGGCAATTCAGTTCGCGGGGCTGGATATTCGCAGCCGCGATGCGGACCAAGGAACGGGAACAATGGCAGTCAAGACGATATGGCGCAGCAACCGGGCAAAAGCCGCCGGTATCGCAGGGGTGGCGCTCTCCCTGGGCGTTCTCTGCGTACCCGCCGGTGCGGCATCTCCCACGGCGAATCCGGCGCCGACCACGGGCGCGGTCTCCGAGGTCACCGAGTGGCCCGCCGAGCTGGGGCCCGCCCCCGAGGAATGGGGCGGGGTCACGCTCCAGCCCGACGACGAGGACGCGTCGCCCGTCCTGGAGACCAGAAATGTGGGGGGCGGCACCTGGAACTTCGGCACGGTGCGCGACGGGGCCCTCAAGAAGTGCTACTCCCAGTACATCCACGGGGAGCAGGAGCACCACGCAACCGTCGTCATGGACGACGTGACCGACAGGGACCAGAAGGGCCCCAAGGAGTGGGCGAAGGCCGCCGTCAAGGGAGGCTGGGCGCGGGGCTGCAGCTTCTACTGGGGTAAGGACTAGGGCCCACGGGGCCGGCTCGACGGCCGGAGCCCTGCCGACGGGCTCCGGCTCCGATTGACCTGCAAGTATCGGACATACCGTGAGGTGCCGAGTGGCCGCGAAATGGCCCAGATTCCGAATTCATCCGTACGTCGCCGGACTGGCCGCCGGTGCCTCTCTTGGTTGCCTCGGCCCTCTGCTCATCGGCGTCGACGATGACGCCGTCCAGGCCGTTCACATCGTTGCGAGCACCGGATGTTCCTGGGTTGCGCTGGCTTTCTTCGTCGGCCTTTCACAGGCCACAAGGCTCAAGGCCGCGATCATGGCGCCACTGGCCCTGATCACTGGGGTCCTCGCCTACTACCTCGTCAAGGTTCTCCAAGGTGGCTATCGGACCTTCGACCTCAACACCGACCCCATGGGGACGGACATCCACATCTCCTGGGCCGAGGTCTTCGACCACGTCACAGTGTGGTGCTCGGCGGCGACAGTCCTCGGCCCGCTTCTCGGCGCCGCAGGAAACACGGCCCGCAGCCGACAACTGCGCGACCTTCCTGCCCGAATGGCCGTTCCCGTGCTGGTCATCATCGAAAGCGCACGCCGGCTCAGCCTCTCCGCCGCGTTCTCGCCCCCGGCCAGCAGAGCCACCTGGACGGCAACCCTGGCCGTCTCGATCGCCGCAGCGACGGTCATCCTGACGATCGCCTCGGTGCGCCACTGGAGAACGCGCAGCGACAGGAGCGCGGTCGTCTAAGGCTGCCCCGTTCAAGTAGGTGAGGGGGCGTTGACGGTCGCGGTACGGTCCCCGGGTGGAGCTCTTGAACCCGGCCTGCCCGTTGCACGGACCCGGCATCGACCCCTCGTCCTTGGTCGGTAGCCGGCTCGTCGGGGTGCTGGCGTCGTGGCACATTCACGACGGACACCCTGGCGACGGCCCGGTCGAGGTGTGGCTGATCGACGATCGAAACGGGTCCACCAACATTGCCAGCGGCACGGACTGGTGCCTCATGGTCGAGTCCTCCGGGCCTGAGGACGGGTTCGACATGGGCGACTGGGGTCGGATCGACGTTCTGCCTGTAGGCGACGAGACCCCGTTCGCGGCCCACCTCGGCGAGGCGGTGCTCGAAGTCCGGCAGGAGTGGAAGCCGGCAACAGGGCGTGTGGCGCTTGAGCTGGACTTCCCATCGGGCAGCGTCCGCTGCGAGAGCTGGAGCGGCGACCTCCGTCTCCTGGCCGTGGACAGACCCGCGGACCCGACCACACCAAGGCCATAATCTCGGGATGGTTGGTGTGGTCACGGCGTCGCAGCCGTCCTGGACAGGCCTATTCACGGGGCTGGGCCCGCGCGGCTGTAACCACTCAAAGATCAATTGCGGGACGCGCCCCAAGTTTGTTCTTCAACCTTTGGGCTTGTCGTTCAACGTCCGGCTTCGAACAGGCGGGCCGGCCCGGTGATCAGCTGTCGGGCACTCCCGGGGGCGCCGCACGGCCACCGCGTGCAAATGACACCAGATCGTTGCCGCGATCTGGCTCTCACCAGCAAGAACGCACTCAAGCTCTGTATACGATCACTCCTGTGAATGAAACGCACGGCATAGTTCAGTGGATGATCGACCTGCTCTGGGAAGACACGGTCAAGCAACTCGGTGTCGTTGCTCTCACCGTGGTGGGGATCGGTTCCCTCGCTCGAATCGAGCGGTCACGACGGATGGCGGGGCGTTGATCGCCCACTCGTCCGAGTGTTCCTGAGGCTGCGGTACGGCCTTCGCGTGACCCTGAACTCGACCAAGAGGGAGAGGACTTGATGCCTACGGCCGCGGAGGCGCCAAGCGCCGGACGATTTCCTGCCATCCGTCGAGAGGCTGCCCAGCGGCGGGGGGAACCGGCCCGCCCACCACAAGAAGGGCACCAGGCTCCGACGAACCGCTAAGAACAGTCAAAGGACAAGTCCAGGGCTCGTTCCTGCTGTGAGCGCACGTGAAGCGTTGGATGATGCACTGTATGAGCGAACCGTTGACCAAGGGCAGACTGTGGGGGACGACGGACCGTAGCGGTGGACCGCTGGACGCTGTTCTCGGCGGCGCCCGCCGCCTTCTGCCCGGTCTCACGGTCGAACGGGTGCAGGTGACCCATCCCGGCGACGACGACAACGTGTACTTCCTCAGCATCGACTCCAGCTGCGTCCAGGTCGATTCGGGTCCGCACGGCCAGGCTCCGTTCATCGTCGAAGGCGTCACCCGCACGGAGACGTCCGACCCGGCAGAAGCCTTTGCGGCCGTCTGCGCGGAGTTCGGACTTCACTAGTACCAGCTGTAGTTCGTGACGATCCGCGGGGCAGAGTAGGGGCATGTCCACGTACGAGACGATGTCATTCCACCTTGAGACCGAGCGGCTGATACTGCGGCCGTGGGCCGAGTCGGACGCCGCTGAGTTCCGCGCCCTCCTCTCCGAATGCGGCAAGGGGACGCCCACGGTTGAGCACACTCGGACGGCCATCGCGAAGCTGCTCACCGCAACGGAGACCACGGGGATCGCCCTGTTGCCCATCCAGCGCCGTGACGAAGGCGACTTCATCGGCTATTGCGGGTTGATCATCGGCCGCTCCACCGTAGAGGAGCCTGAGATCGCGTATGAGCTGTTCCAGCGTGCGCATGGACGTGGCTACGCCACCGAGGCGGCCAGCGCGGTGCTCGATGCCGCTATTGCGACCGGGCGGAAGCGGCTCTGGGCGACCGTCGGCGCGTGGAACACACCGTCGTTCCGTGTCCTTGAGAAGCTCGGGTTCGAGCGGGATCACGTTTCCACGGACGACAGCGGTGAAGTGGTATGGCTCACAAGCCCGTTGTCGTGAAGCGGGGGTGCGCCCCTGGGGCTTCACACTCACGTGAGCGCGTGTGTTCAGGCATAGCGGGCGGTTTGACGGCAGTGGTGGCTGGCACGGGATCGGGCTTGGTGGCGAACTCGGTCTTCGGGGCGAGCCCGGCCGCCCGGCACCGGTCGGGCTGATCGGTCCACGAGCGCGGAATGCGGAATGTAGAACTCGCGGTCCACTGCAGCGTGTCCGCGCCGGCTTGCGTAACCAGGTAGACGGCGACCTGGGAGTTCTCGATCCGGCCTGCGGTGCCGGTGTACTGCCGTTGGACGCCGACGGTGTGGCTTGCCCTTCTTCATGTCTCCGGTCTCGTCCGCTACGAGCACCGCTCGATCGTCGTGCAAGTTCTCGACCACGTATTCGCGCAGGTCGTCGCGAACCGCGTCGGCGTCCCACTCGGCACGGTTGAGCATGTGCTGCATGCCGTCCGGAGTCGCCTCACCGGCCCACTCGGCGATCGTCCAGCAGTTCTTGCGCGGCGGGCCGCGAGCATCCCGAGTATCAACCGCCGTACCCGGTGACGGGGTTCGACCCGCATGAACCGGCCCGTAATCCGGTCCATCAGGCCCTCAAAGGCCAGCTGCCACCGTGCAGCGTCTACAAGCCAAGGGGCCTCACCTCGCTTCGACGTCGCCAGGGGAAGACCATTGATCAGCGGGGCATCGGCATCGGCCCGCGTGTCGGCCGACAGTGCGACTGCGGGCGGCCGCTCGCAGTCGCGATGCTCCGGACGGGCAGAACGTCGAAGTCCTGCCGGAGTGCTCGGGGACGGCGGAGGTGTCGTGGGCGAGGTGGTCGGTTCGCCGGTGGCGGGGTGGGGGTGGGGGTGCACAGGAAGTCGGGTGGGTCGACTTCCTGTGTCGGGCGGGGGTGGCTGCTGGCCTTGAATCCGTGATGTCGGCCGGCTGTCGGAGGTCAGGCCCGAGGCGGTGCGGCCCGCAGGGGGGTGGGCTGGGCGCGGTGGCGGGCCCGGGTGGCCCGGCGCTCCCCGGCCTCGGCGAGGACTGCGGCCCGGGCTTCCGCTCCGGTGTCGAACGGCGCCGGGTAGAAGCGGGTGCAGGCGCGGCGGTGCCGTTCCCAGTCGTCCTTCCAGAACTCCACCGTCCAGCCCGGCCACAACTCCGGTACCCGGTAGGCCTCTGGGGTGGAGGAGAGGGACCACCAGCCCAAGCGGCGGCGCTCCGGGTCGAGGTGGATACCGGAGTTGACATGCAGGCGGCAGGCTCCGTGCTCCGGGGCATCTGCCAGTCGGTCGAGCAGCGACTCTCCCTCACGGACGGGGTGGTCGAAAGCCTCAGAGGCGACGTGGCAGCCACCGGAGCCAACGGTGACCACCACACCGCCCGGGTCGGGCCAGGCCAGATCCTCCGCCTCGGGAGCGAGGAACGGGGCCAAGGTCAGGTCCGCATCGCGGCACCGGACGTACTCCGGGTCCAGCCCGACGTAGGCGCGCAGTTCGGCCGCGCCGTCGTACAGCCAACGGACCTCCCAGCCCGGCCACGCCACTCGGATCAGCTCGAAGATGGCCGCGCGGTGACGGAGCTCAGTGCTCGGGCCCTCCCGGGCGAAGAACAGGAGCACCTTTCGGCCGAGGTCGAGCAGCACCCCACCCTGGGCGACGGTGTCGTCCAACCACCAGCCGTCCTGGTGGAGTTCGGGAAGCATGGCGAGTACCGCGGCCGGCCCGTCCAACAGGTCGAGGTCGATTCCGACCGCCCACCCGGTCCGGTACAGCTCATGTGTGCCGTTCTCGCGGACCACGATGACGTTGGCTCTGTCTCCCATGGGGTCAGAATGACCGGGCCGGGAGCTACCGGCCATCCCTTTTCCGCTCGTCAGTCAGACGTGATCAGGCCAGTGCCGGTCAGGCAGCCGTCGGCCAGGTCCGGACGGTACCGGATCTGCTGGAGCCGGTGGTGCCCTCCTGAGGGTTGAGGTCCGGCGCGTAGGTGGGTGGCTGGACAACGCTGAGCCAGTCTCTGTTCGCGGCGATGAACTCCCGCAGCGGCTTGGTCAGGTGGATGCAGACGCTGGATACGCCCCAACGGTTACCGGAACCGACCGACGGCCTTCAGGCGAACAGCCCCGACACCACTCGATCACGTTCAGTGTCGGGCGCCGAAGGCGTCGTGGACGAGGCGGTCGGCCCAGTGGTGGAGGGCGGGGGTGAGGGGCGGGTGGGTGAGGCCGGCGGCGGTGGCGAGACGGTCGGCGGAGGTGGTGTCGTAGCGTTCCTCGGAGAGGAAGGTGAGGGTCTCCGGGTCGGCGCCGGTGAGGGCGCGGGGGAGGCGGCGGACGAGGGGGACGGGGACCAGGCCGCGGGGTGGGCGGACGCCGAGGTGGGTGGCGAGGAGGGCGACCAGGTCGGGGAGGGCAGGGGTGGTCGGGTCGAGGACGGTGTGGGCGGCGACGGGGGCGCGGTCGTGGACCGGGACGGCGGCCAGGAAGCGGGCCAGATGGTCGACGGTGACGACGGGGACGAAGGTGCGGCGGGTGCCCGGCAGCAGGGGGAGGCGGCCGCGGTGCAGCTGGTGCACCAGTTGGGCGAGGCCGAGGTACTGGCCGGCCTCGCCGGTGGTCGAGTGGCCGATGACGCTGCTCGGGTTGACGGTGGTGAGCGGGACGCCGAGCCGGGGTGCGGTGACGCGGACGGCGGCGTCGGCGAGTTGCTTGGAGGCCTCATAGGCGCCGAGGCGGGCGTAGAGGGCGTCCGTGGTGCCGGGGTCGAGCGGGTGGCGGGGGTGGGGGTCGCGGCCGACCCGGTAGCCGGAGAGGTGGACCAGGCGGCGCAGTTGGGGCCGGGTCGCGGACCAGTGCAGTGCGTGGAGGGCGCCGTGGAGGTTGGCGGGCTCGGCCTGGGCGCGGGTGAGGCCGAACTGGTAGCGGGCGGCGAGGTTGTGGACGTCGCGGACCTTGCCGAGGCGGGCGTCGTCCTCGGGGGAGAGGCCGAGGCCGGGGCGGGTGAGGTCGGCGGTGACGGTGGTCAGCGGGGTCGGGTCGGTGTCGTGCTCGCGCAGCCAGGCGCGGAGAGCGGTGCCGCTCGCGGTGGTGCGGACGGCGGCGGCCACGGGCTCGCCGCGGCCGAGGAGTTCGAGGAGCAGCCAGCGGCCGAGGAAGCCGCCGGCGCCCAGGACGAGGGTCTGCGGGGGCGGGGGAGTGGGTGGCATGAGCGGTCTCTGCTTTCTGTGGACCGATCGGCATATTTCGGTAGACCGATCTGCATAATTTCTGGGCATGATGGAGCGGGGGCGACTGGCGGGCGAGTGGTGATGCGGCCGAATCTTGGATAGCTAGACCGGTCTGCATATTTTTTGGCGAGCGGTCAGTGCTGCATCGAGCCGGCCGCAGGGCGCCCGTGCAGCGGCAACGGCTACGAGCGGCCGGACGCCTTCGCGCCGAGGAGGTGGAGGACGGCGTGCCGGGCGTCGTCCAGGGGCTCGCGGCTGCGTCGGACCGAGGCCAGCAGCACCGCGCCCTCCATCAGGGCCAGGGCCTGGCCGGCGGCCACCGCGGCCTCGGCCGGGCGGAAGCCGCCGGCGGTCAGCTGCTCGGCCAGGATGCGCTGCCAGCCCTCGTACACCTCGGCGCACACGGCGCGCAGTGCCTCGTTGGTCCCGGCGACCTCCAGGGCGACGGTGGCGATGGGGCAGCCCTTGGTGTAGTCGGAGCGGGCCAGGCGGTCCGCGAACACCTCGGTGAGGTGTCGGCTGAGCGCGGCGGCGTCGGCTCCGTCGGCGGCGAGTCCGGTCAGCAGGTCGGCGACCTCCTGGCCGGACTGCAGCAGTGCGGCCGCGACCAGTTGGTCCTTGCCGCCGGGGAAGTGGAAGTAGAGGGAGCCGCGCGGTGCGCCGGTGACGGCCAGGACCTGGTTGAGGCCCGTGCCGGAGTACCCGTGCTGCTCGATCAGTTCCCGGGTGCCGGCGATCAGCCGGGCCCGGGTCTCCTCGCCCTTTGCTCCCATGGACGGAGACTGTAGACCGGTCTGCATAATCCTGTCGACCACATTTCTGTCGACCACATTCCTGCCGACCGCAGGCCCGGCGACGCGCTGCCCCGGGCGGAGGCTCCGCGGTGGCTGCTCAGGCCCGCAGCTCCGGCGGGAAGCCCGTCCAGCGCAACTCCTCGGGCAGGTGGGACTGGTCGTTCAGGAGGAGGACGGCGGAGGGGCGGCCGGGGGCGAAGCGGAGCACGGTGAGCGCCGCGTTGGCCGCGTTGAGGCCGAGCCAGCGCCAGGCGGGGGCGTCCAGGGTGTGGCGGACCAGCCAGCCGATCAGGAAGGCATGGGTGACGACCAGTTCGTGCCGGTCCTCGGGGCCGTCGACCGGTCCGGTGAAGCGGTCGACGGCCCGGCGGGCCAGTTCCGGTCCGCGGGAGAGCTCCTCGGGGGAGGCCTGGGTCAGGAAGCGCAGCAGGAACTCGGCACTGTCGGCGGGCAGTTCGTCGGCCGACGGCAGATACGGGACGTAGTCGCCGGCCTCCTCGCAGGCGGACACCGGTACTCCGCCGAGCTGGTCCCCGATCAGCCGGGCGGTCTGCGCGGCCCGGGGCAGCGGCCCGTGGTGGACGGCCGTGAGGGGGCGCTGCGCCAGGCGGCGGCCGAGCAGTACGGCCTGCCGGCGGCCGGTGGGGCTGAGCCCGTCGCGGTCCGCCCCACTGTTCGCCTCGCCACCCACCTCACCGGCCGACCCACCACCCGACCCACCACCCGACCCACCATCCGACTCGCTGCCGGCCGGGCTGTGGTGGGCCGCCTCGCCGTGGCGGGCGAGGTACAGGTAGCGGGTGGCGCGGTCGGTCACGGGCAGGCTCCTGGGGTTCGTTCGGTGGGACGGGGTCCGGTCCCGGAGTGTGACGCCCGTGCGGCGGGTGGTGGTTCCGGGGCCCAGGTCCCAGGTCCCAGGTCAGCCGGAGTGGGCCCGGTTCAGCAGGGCGAGTTCCTCGGCCGTCAGCCGCAGGGCGCCGGCCGCGATGTTGTCCTCCAGGTGCGCCACGTCGCCGGTGCCCGGGATGGCGAGGACGTGCGGGCCCCGGTGGAGCGTCCAGGCGAGCCGGACCTGGGCGGTGCTGACGCCGCGCGCCTCGGCCACCGTCCGGACCTCGCCGGGTTCCGCCCCGGCGGCGGCGCCGCCCTCCCTCCCGGCGCCGGCGATGGCGTAGAACGGGACGAAGGCGATGCCCTGCTCGCCGCAGAGTCGCAGGACCTCGTCCTGGGCGGGCGAGGCGCCGATCCCGTACGGGTTCTGCACGCAGGTGACGGGGGCGATGGCCCGGGCCTCGGTGAGCTGGCGCGGGTGGACGTTGGAGAGGCCGAGCTGCCGGATCAGTCCGGCCTGCCGCAACTCGGCGAGTGCGCCGTAGCGTTCGGCGATCGAGTCGGTGCCCAGGATGCGCAGGTTGACCAGGTCGAGGTGGTCGCGGCCGAGCTGGCGCAGGTTCTCCTCGACCTGGGCGCGCAGCGCCTCGGGGGTGCGGGCGTGGTCGATCCACCGGCCGTCGGTGCCACGGGCCGGGCCGACCTTGGTGGCGATCACCAGGTCGTCGGAGTACGGGGCGAGGGCGCGGTTGATCAGCTCGTTGGCGGAGCGCAGCGGGGAGAAGTAGAAGGCGGCGGTGTCGATGTGGTTGACGCCCAGTTCGACCGCGCGGCGCAGTACCCGCAGGGCCTGGTCGCGGTCGCGCGGTACGGCGTCCGGTACGAGCGCCGGCCCGGTCTGCGGCAGGCGCATGGTGCCGAAGCCGATCCGGTGGACGGTGCGGTCGCCGAGCTGCCAGGTGCCGGACGAGGCGGCGGACACGGAAGCGCTGGTCGGGGAAGCGCCGGTCGGGGAAGCGCTGGTCGAGGTGGTGTCGGAAGTCATGCTGGTCATGATCGCGATTGAACTAACCTGATCGCCACTGATTCGGACATGTGTGAATCCACGGGGGAAGGCGTTGGCGGAACTGCTATTCACGGCAGGTGACCTGGCCCGGATGCGGTTCGCAGTCGCACCGATGTGGGAGGTCGGGCCGAGCCTGCGTCTGCTGCGCTTGGGAGCGCCGCACGCCGTCCACGGCCCCTGGGTGGAGCAGGTCCGGCCCCGACTGGCGGCGCTCGGCTCGGCGTACGGGCTGCTCGCCGAACTCGTGCCGCCCGCCGGGTACGTGCCGGACTTCCTCAATCCGGCCCCGACCGGACCCGCGCCGACCCTGGCCGGGGAACTCGCCGCGATCCGGGCCACCCCCGCCGGGCAGGTCCGGCGCGACCTGGACCGACTGGCGGCGGACCAGGCGGACCAGGCGGACCAGGCGCACCGGGCGCACCGGGCGGACCGGGCGGACCGGGGCACGCTCGGGCCGAGGCTGCGGGCCCTGTACGCCGACCCGGAGGCCGGGTTGGCCCGGCTCGCCGAGGCGGTCGAGGCCTACTGGGAGCTGGCCCTCGCGCCGTACTGGGCGCGGATCCGCGCCGTCCTCGACGCCGACGTGCTGTACCGGGCCCGGCAGGCCGCCGAGCACGGCGCCGAGCGGGTACTCAACGACCTGCACGCCGAACTGCGGTGGACCGACGGCGCCCTGCGGCTGAGCCGGCGCTCCCGCCCGATGCCCCGCCGCACCGCCGGGCCGGGCCTGCTGCTGATCCCCTCCGCCTTCACCGGCCCGGGCCTGTTCACCCTGCTCGCCCCGCCGGCTCCTCCCCAACTCGCCTACCCGGCCCGGGGGATCGGCCGTCTCTGGACCGCGGGGCCACCGGCCCCCGGCACGGCGGCCCTCGCCGCGGTGCTCGGCCGCTCCCGCGCCCTGCTGCTCGCCGAACTCGCCGCCCCCGCCTCGACCACCGAACTCGCCCACCGCACCGGCCTGTCGCCCTCGGCCGTCTCCCAGTACCTGACGGCGCTGCGGGACGCTCGCCTGGTGAGCGCCCACCGCGCCGGGCGCTGGGTGCTGTACGCCCGGACGGCCACCGCCGAGGCGCTGCTCGACCCGGACGGCTGACGGGCGCCTCGGCTACGGTGGGAGCAGGGTGGTAACCGCAGCGTTCGGACGGGGCAGGCATGGCGGCAGTCAGCGTTCCGGGCCCCGAACCGGACTGGGGTCCGGCACCCTCCTACCAGGGCGGTAACCCCAACCCGGCCTTCCAGCAGAGCATGTGGGAGTACGCCGCCGGTACATTTCGCCTGGTGGCGGGCCTGCAGCCCCCGCTGGACGTGCTCGCGGCGCGCCTGCGGCTGACCGTCGAGCGGGGCTGGGAGGACCTCGGCCCGGTGGACGTCGCCATGTTCAGCATCGGGAGGACGTCCTTCGCCCTGAGCAGGCTCGGCGGACAGGTTCCCCCGTGCACGTTCGTCTGGTTGAGCCGCTCGATGGACGACCCGGAAGCGGCCCTGGACTCCCTGCTCGACGCTCTCGGCATCGGCCGTGAGGCCCTGGCGTTCCGCGGCAGCGTGGAGACCGGCTTCGAAGACCTCAACGGGTGGAACGGGTAGCGGCGTCGGAGCCATCGGCCCTGCTGCGCGGCGGAGTTGGCGGCCGGGCCGGACCGACTAGGCTGCCCGACATGGAGCAGGAACAGCCCGTGGACGAGGCGCCGGTCCCGCTGACCGCCTTCGACGGACGCATCGCCCTCGACCCGGTCACCCGGATCGCCACCGTGGACGGCCGGGAGGTGCAGCTCACCCGCCAGGACACCCGAGCGCTACGCACCCTGATCGAGCTCGGCGAGGGGATGCACGACCTGCGGGACATCCGACTGCACGGCTGGGACGGCCTGTCCGACCACCGGGAGCTGCGCCACCCGATGGCCGTCCTGCGGGCCAAGCTCGGCGAGCCATCGTGGGTCGTCCGGGAGCGGGACCGGGAACGGGAGCGGGACCGCTACGGACTGCGGCCCCCCGGCCCGCCGCCGTCTGGGAAGCTGCGGGCATGACGTTTCCGCTCCTTCGCTGCGCCGTCCTGGACGACTTCCAGAGCGTCGCCACCAGCTCCGCCGACTGGACCCCGGTCGCCGACCGGGTCGAGGTGACCGCCTTCCGTGAGCACCACACCTCGGAGGAGGAACTGGTCGCCGCGCTCGCCGGGTTCGACATCGTGGTCACCCTGCGCGAGCGGGTGCCGTTCCCCGCCACGCTGTTCGCCCGGCTGCCCCGTCTCAAGCTGCTGGTCGCCTCCGGCATGCGCAACTCGGTGATCGACCTCCGGGCCGCCGAGGCGCACGGCGTGACCGTCTGCGGTACGGCCAGCTCCGGCACTCCGCCGGTCGAGCTGACCTGGGCGCTGCTGCTGGGCCTGGCCCGCGGTCTCGTCCAGGAGAACACCGCGCTGCGCGAGGGCGGGCCCTGGCAGAGCACCGTCGGGGCCGATCTGCACGGCCGGACGCTCGGAGTGCTCGGTCTCGGCCGGATCGGCTCCGCCGTCGCCCGGGTCGGGCTGGCCTTCGGCATGGAGGTGCTGGCCTGGAGCCGGAGCCTGACCGACGAGCAGGCGGCCGCGGCGGGTGTGCGCCGGGCCGCCTCGAAGGAGCAACTGCTCGGGGAGAGCGACTTCGTGTCGGTCCACCTCGCGTCGAACGCGGGCACCCGGGGGCTGATCGGCGCCGCCGAGCTCGCCCTGATGAAGCCGGAGGCCTATCTGGTGAACACCTCCCGGGCGGCGATCGTCGACCAGGACGCGCTGCTCGCGGCCCTCACCGGCGGCCGGATCGCGGGGGCCGCGGTGGACGTCTTCGACGTCGAGCCGCTGCCCGCCGACCACCCGATGCGCCGCGCGCCCCGGCTGCTGGCCACCCCGCACCTGGGGTACGTCTCGCAGGAGAACTACCGGCGGTACTTCACCGAGGCGGTGGAGGACATCGCGGCGTTCCTGGCGGGTGAGCCGATCCGCCGTCTGGGCTGACGCTCGCGCCCCGGCCCGGCCACCGGTCGCATACTGACGGCATGACGAGCGGAGACAGTGGCCGGGGTACGGGCCGACGCGGGGTGCTGCGGGCGGGTGCGGCGGCGGTGCTGCTGGGCGCGGCGGGGTGTACGAGCGGTACGAAGTCCGCCGTGGCCCCGGCGAGTTCGACACCGGCCCCGGCACAGGCCCCGACAGCGGCCCCGTCCCCGACCCCGTCCCCGACAGCGCCCCCCGCAGCGACCCCGCTGCCCAACCCACCACTGTGGCAGCCCGGCCCCGGCGAGATCCAGCCCGACGTCAAGCGCCGCGCCGTCGAGCTGGTCGCCGCGCTCGGCGCCTGGCCGCCCGGCGGGCAGGGGTCCGGGGCGGCCCGGGCCCGGGTGGCGGCGCTGGGCCTGCCGCCGGGCCTGGCGGACGGGGCCGGGCGGCTCGCCCCGGCGGCGCCGGAGGCCGCCGTGGAGGTGGTCGACGCCCAGTACGGCGGCATCCTCGCCGACTCGGCGAGCGTGCTGGTGGTCTGCCGCCAGTGGACCAGGCAGCCGGACGGCTCGGTGGCGGCGGGCGGCATCACGGTGGACGTCCGGCTGAGCCGGGCCGAGCCCCGCTGGACGGTCACCGCCGTGCACCCCGGCGACCCGGGCCCGGTCGCCGGGTCACCCGCCGCCTCACCCGCCGCCTCACCTGCCGCGCCCGCCGCACCCACCCCCGCGGTGGCGAAGGTGCTGGCCGAGCCGAGGATCGAGCTGCCGCCCGAGGCCGCCGCCGATCTGCTCAGCGGCACCGTCCACGACAGCGTCCTGACGGCGATGCTGCGGCTGGCCGGCCCGTACGCGCTGTCGGTGAGCGTGGTGCGCACCGGTCACCCCCTGGACGTCTTCGGGACGACCCGGCCCAGCGACCATCCGCTGGGCCGGGCCTTCGACGTCTGGCGGATCGACGGCCGGGCCGTGGTGGACCCGGCCACGCCCCGGCAGCTGATCGAGTCCTTCATGCGGGACGCGGCGGCGGCCGGTTCGTACAACGTGGGCGGGCCGGTGGCGATCGCGGGCGTCGGCAACCAGTTCTTCACCGATGACACCCACCACGACCACGTCCACGTCGGGTTCACCAGCTGATCCGACAACGTCGGCCGGACGGACCCTAGTTGACGTTGACGCCGCTCCAGGCCGCGGCGACCGCGTTGTACTCGGTGCTGCCGGCGCCGTAGAGGTCGCGGGCGGCGTTGAGCGAGGCGGCGCGGGCGCCCTTGTAGTTGGTGGTGGAGGTCATGTAGACGGTCAGCGCGCGGTACCAGATCTTGGCGACCTTCTGGTTGCCGATGCCGGTGACCGTCGACTTGTTGCAGGTGGGGCTGTTGTAGGTGACCCCGTTGATGGTCTTGGTGCCGCTGCCCTCGCTGGCGAGGTAGAACCAGTGGTTGCCGACGCCGGAGGAGTTGTGGACGTCCAGCTTGCCGACCGAACTGCTCCAGCAGTCGGCCGACTTGCCGTCCAGCGAGGGCTTGTCGAAGCGGCGCAGCCACGGCGGGGTGGACTGGTCGCTGAACAGGTAGTCGCCGGTGTCGATCTTGTTGTTGGCGTACCACTCGACCATGGTGCCGAAGATGTCGCTGGTCGACTCGTTGAGGCCGCCGGACTCGCCGCTGTAGCGCAGGTTGGCGGTGGCGCTGGTGACGCCGTGGGTCATCTCGTGGCCCATGGTGTCGAGGTCGACCTGCTCGGGGTCGGTGGTGCCGTCGCCGTCGCCGGTCATCATGCAGAAGCAGCTGTCGGACCACTGGGCGTTGTCCCAGTTGGTGCCGACGTGGACGAAGACGGTGGCGCCCTTGCCGTCGTTCTTGATGCCGTTCCGGCCGTGCACGTTCTTGTAGTAGTCGTACGTCCAGGCGGTGTTGGCGTGGGCGTCGACGGCGGCGGTGGCGCGGTTGGTGGAGAACTTCTTGCCGTCGCCCCAGACGTTGGTGGTGCTGGTGAACGGGGTGCCGGAGCTCGCCTTGATCGAGCTGGCGGACAGGTTGCCGGCGTCCTTGGTGACGTGGCCGCGGACCGGGTCGGTCAGGGTGTAGCCGCCGTTGGCCGGGGTGGTGTCGACGGTGACCTGGCCGGTGTACTCGGAGTTGCCGGTGCCGGCGGCCTGGTGCTCGGCGTCGTAGGACTCGATCTGCTCGCCGGTGGTGGCGTCGGTGACGACGACCTTGCCGGCCGGCTGGCCGTGCTCGCCGGTGCCCTCGACGACGGTGCGCCAGGCCAGTCGCGGGGTGCCGTCGGCGGCCCAGACGACCAGTTCGGGGCTGCTGGTGGCGTCCCGGACGCCGGGTGCGGCGGAGATCGCGTTCGCGGCGCCGGCCTGGGCGGGGACCTTGGGGACGGTGGTCTTCACGGCGGCGTCGTGGGCGGCCGCCCGGGAGGTGTCCTTGAGCCTGCCGCGGGCGTCCTGGTGGACGACCAGGTCGCCGCCGACCACCGGGAGGCCCTGGTAGGTGCGGTCGAAGCGGATGTGCGAGGCGCCGTCGGCGTCGAGGACGACGTCCTTGAGGACGAGGTCCTGGCCCGCACCGTAGCCGAACACCCCGGCGTTGTGGGTGACGTTGGCGCGGGCCTGGGCGATCGCGGCCTCGCGGGTGGCGGGGGCGGCGGAGGCCGTGGTGGGGACGGCCACGGCGGCGAGGGCGGCGACGACGGCTATCGCTCCGGCCGTGCGGGCACGGCGGGACGAGGAGTTGGGGCTCACTCTGACTCCGGTGGGGGTGGGGTGCAGGGAAAGGGGCTGCAAAGAGCTGCGACCGAGATTGACGGCGATCAGTCAGGCCGGGCTAGAGGAAAGGTCATAACTTTGCCAAGTTGTGTCCTGGTCCAATCAAAAATGATCGGAACTTAACAAGCCGTCTACGCTGCCGTCGTGACGATCGACTACCAGTGGCGCGGAGCGCTCACCGACCCCGAACTCGACCGCCTGCACGCGGACGGCTTCGGCCACCCCCTCGAACCCGGCCAGTGGCCGGCCCGCCTGGCGCGGCACAGCCTCGGCTGGGTCACCGCCCGGCGGACCGCCGACGGCGCCCTGGTCGGCTTCGTCAACCTCGCCTGGGACGGCGGCACCCACGCCTTCCTGCTGGACACCGTGGTCGCACCGGCCGCCCGGCGGCACGGCGTCGCCACCCGGCTGGTCGGCGAGGCCGCCGACGGCGCCCGCAGCGCCGGCTGCGCCTGGCTGCACGTCGACTTCGAGCCCCACCTGCGCGCCCTCTACCTCGACGCGTGCGGTCTGCGCCCCACCGAGGCGGGGCTGTTGGCGCTCTGACGCCCTATGCTTCCGCTCCATGGACGGATGGGTGGGGGCCTGGACCGGCGGGCGGGCGGCGGTGCACCTCGGCAATGTCGCGGACTTCAACGCCCAGTTCTTCGCCCCGGGCATGGACGCCGCGCAGTGGGCGCGACGGCTGCGGCAGGCGCACCACTACGCCTGCCTGGCCGTCGGCTACAGCCCGGAACCGGCCGTGCTGGTGCTGCCCGCCGAGGTCGACCGGGTCTGGACCGACTGGCTGGGCCGGGAGTTGGGCTGGGGCCCGGTCGAGGTGCACACCGGGGTGGCGGGCGACCGGACGCTCGCCGAGGCGCTCGCCGCCCGCCCCGCGCTGGCCGCCCGGATCGCCGACTCCGGCCACCCGGTGGTCAGTTGGGGCCGTACGGCGGCGCAGGGCGAGGGGCCCGAGCTCGACACCGTCCGCCGCTACGAGTCCAAGGCCGCCGCGCACGGGCTGTTCGCCGCCCTCGCCCCCGAGCACCCCGGGGTCGTCGTCCCCGCCCAGGAGCGCGTGGGGAGCCGTCGCCGCGCCGCGCACAGACTCACCGTCCGGGCCGTCCGGGGCCTGACCACCGTCCTCAAGAGCCCGTACGGCGTGGGCGGTTACGGCACCGTCGTGGTCGAGCCCGCCGAGCTGTTCGCCGCGGGCGGCGGAGGCGCCCTGCTGCGCCGCCTGGTGCGCTCCGAAGTCCTGCCTCCGGACGGCGAGTTGCTGCTGGAGGAGTACGTGGACCCGGGCCCTTCCGCCCGGCTGCGGGACCTCACCTACGACGCCGTGATCGGCCCGGACGGCACCGTGCACCCGGTCGGGGCCGGCGTCATGGAGGTGGCCGGCACCCGCTACCAGGGCGTCACCGTCGGCCCCGGCACCGTGCCGCGGGCCGCCGCCGACACGGCGCGCGGGTTCGCCCTGGCGGTGGGGGAGCGGCTGGCCGCCGAGGGCCACCGCGGTTGGTACGACGTCGACTTCGTCACCGACCGGCAGCGCCGCCTCGCCCCCACCGAGATCAACCTGCGGCTCACCGGCCCCGCCGTCGCCTTCGTCCTGCGCGAGCGACTGGACCGGATGCGCGGCCCCGGCCACCTCGTCCGCACCCTGGACGCGCTGCCGCTCGGCGCCCGGCTCGCCCCCGAGGCGCTGCACGAGCACCTCGACCGGCTGCGCCCGCGCTGCGCCCGGCTCGGCGTCACCCTGCTGCCGCTGATCCCGACGGCGGCCCACGACCCGGAGCCCGCCGTCGGCCTCGCCCTGGCCGGGCCCGACGCCGAGGCGCTGGACGCCGCGCAGGCGCTGGTCGAGGCGGCCAACGGCGCGCTGGCCGGGATGTTCGAGGCGTTGCGCTGAACGCCGGCCCACAGGCAGGAGCTTGAGGACGGACCCTAGTGCCTCCTCCCCGCCTTCTGCTTCTGCACGGTCTTCGGCCGGCTGAGCAGGAAGACCACGACCACCATGGCGGCCAGCATCAGCGGGACGTTGAAGACGTAGACCATCACCACCTCGCGGGTCCAGTCGTTGGCCGCGGTGAGCCGGTAGAGGTTGTCCTGCGGCCACCAGGAGGCGAGCAGCCAGAAGATCGACAGGTAGGTGACCACGGACAGCCTGAACGACCGGCCCTGTCGCAGGACCGAGGGGAAGCCGAAGAACAGGAAGGCCATCCCGGCGCCGAAGGAGAGGTTCTCGAAGAAGTAGAGCAGCTCGAACCAGGTGTGGTAGCCGCCGTCGGGCACCGCCGAGAGGTCCGTCGCGCCCTTGAAGAAGACATTGGTGAGGCCCCACGCGAAGAACGCGACGACGATCGCGATCGCGACCGCGCAGCCGATCGGATCGGAGTCCGAACCGCCGCGCCCGCCGCCGCCCTTGCCGCTCCGCCCGGCCCCGCCCTTGCCGCCGCGCCCGCCTCCGGCCTTGGCCGAGCGCGGGGCGGTGTGCCCCGGCGGGGCGGGCAGCGGCAGCTTGGAGCGGTCGAGCTTCCCGGCGCGGGTGCGCGGCAGCTCGGGGACGACGACCACGGCGGTGGGGTTCGAGAAGCCCCTGAGCTGGGTCAGCAGGTACTGGGTGAGCGACCAGCCGTCCGTCCCGTCCCGGTCCGGCGCTCCTTGTACGGGCACCGCGTAGCCGACCAACTGCCGCTGCCCGGGCCGCGTTTCCATCTCGACCACGACCGCCTCCCGCACCTTCGGGTGGGTGCGCAGCGCGCCCTCCGCACGGGCCGCCACCTTGACCCGGGCGACCACCGTGGTCGGCCGGTCCGCGCCGAGCGGTCCGACCACGGTGGTGGCCCGGCCGACGAACTCCAGTACGCCGTCCTCCCGCAGCACCCCGAGGTCGCCGGTCAGCAGCACCCGGCCGTCCGGATCGAACCTCGCCCGGATGAAGCGGCGGGCGGTGTCCACCGGCCGGCCCAGGTAGCCGCGGGTCAGGCCGGAGCCGGCGACGGCGATCTCGCCGACCCGCCCGGGCGGCACCGGGGTGGCCCGGGGGCCGAGCACGTACACCCGGGTGCCGGGGAAGGGCCGGCCGACCAGCGAGACCCGCTCCGCGCCGGGGGCCGCGGCCGCGCCGCGCACCTCGAACCAGGTGCTGTCGACGGTGGCCTCGGCCAGGCCGTAGACGTTCAGCACCCTGGTGCCCTCGCCGAGCAGCCGTTGCAGCGCCAACTGCTCGTCCAGGTACCACTTCTCGGCGCCGACGGTGAGCAGCCGTACTCCCGGCAGCCCGGCGCGGGTCACGGACAGCAGGTCGGTGAGCCGACGCGCGGTGCGGACGTTCAGCTCCATGACCGTGATCCGCTCCTCCGCGACCAGCGCGGGCAGCGCGGCGAGGTCGGCGGTGCGGTCCAGCGTGAGGTTGAACGGGGTGACCACCAGGGTGGCGCCGGTGCCCAGCGCGCGCACCCAGTCGGCGGTGAAGACGTCGAACTCCAAGCTGGCCGTCTGCAGGATCCGGTCCTCGGGCGTCAGACCGTACACCTCGCGCCAACCCGCGTACGCGGCCAGCAGGTTGCGGTGCTCGACCAGCGCGCCGGTGGGCAGGCCGGTGGAGCCGGAGGTGTAGAACACGCAGGCGAGGTCGCCGGGGGTGACCTCCGGCCGCTCGAACCCTCCGTCCGGCCGCTCGAACCCGCCGTCCGGCTGGTCCTGGTCGTCGACGCAGACCACCTCGGCGCCGCCCGCGTCCGCGAGCCGGACCAGGTGGCGCCGCTCGGTGACCACCAGGCGGGGCGCGGCGTCGGTCAGCACGTGCCGCAGCAGTGCGTCGGGCGCGGTCGGCTCCAGCGGCACGAAGGCGGCGCCCGCCTTGAGTACCGCGAGCAGCGCCACGTACACCTCGGTGCCCCGGCCCAGCGCGACCGCCGCCAGGCCGCCGGGGGCCAGCCCGCGCCCCACCAGTACGGCCGCCAACCGGTCCGCCCGGGCGTCCAGTTCCCCGTACGTCAGCTCCGCCTCGCCGCAGCGCACCGCCACCGCCCCCGGCGCCCGGCGGGCCTGCCGCTCGACCAGAGCGTGCAGACTGCCCGGCCGTTCCTCGTCCGCCACCATCACGCCTCCCCCTCGCCCCCACGGAAGAGCACCATGTTCCTCCCAACTCCTCCCGCACGACAGGGTTCTGGACGGTTCACTCCTCGGACGGCCCGGCTCGGCCCCGGCCGACGGTTGTACGGTGCACACGGACGGTCGGCGCCGGGCCGGTCGGGTACGGCGCCCCGCCCCCCTGACCGGCACCACGATCGGAGAATCGCCCCATGGCCCCGTCCTTCGACGGCCCGCTGCTGCGCACCCAGGACGTCGACGTCGTGCGCGACGGCCGGCACCTGCTGCGCGGCATCACCCTGGAGATCCGGCCCGGCGAGCACTGGGCACTGCTCGGCCCCAACGGGGCGGGCAAGTCCACCCTGCTCGCCCTGCTCGGCGCGGTCTCCCACCCCACCTGCGGCACGGTGGACGTGCTCGGCCGCCGGCTCGGCCGGGTCGACATCCGCGAGCTGCGCGCCCACCTCGGGCACGTCAACCCGCGCCACCCGCTGCGCTCGCCGCTCAGCGTGCGCGAGGTGGTGCTCACCGGCCACACCAACACCATCGAGCCGGAGTGGCACCGCAAGCCCGCCCCCGAGGCGGTGGAGCGGGCCGAGGAGCTGATCGAGACCCTCGGCATGGCCGCGATGGCGGACGCCCCGTGGACCACGCTCTCCCAGGGCGAGCGCGGCCGGGCCCTGATCGCCCGCGCGCTGATGCCCAGCCCCCGCCTGCTGCTGCTCGACGAGCCCGCCACCGGCCTCGACCTGACCGCCCGCGAGCTGCTGCTGGACAGCCTGGACCTGCTGCGCCACCAGCACCCCGAACTGGCCAGTGTGCTGGTCACCCACCACCTGGAGGAGCTGCCGGAGAGCACCACTCACGCGCTGCTGCTGCGCGAGGGCGAGTGCCTGGCGGCCGGTCCGGTGGACGAGGTGATGACCACGGAGCTGATCAGCGCGACCTTCGGCCACCCGATCCGGATCAGCCGCCAGGACGGCCGCTGGACGGCCCGCGCCGCCGCCCGGCGCGCGCCGGGGAGGTAACGGTTCGGGCAGGGCAGGGGGCCGGGTATGGACGGTAAAGACTTCTTACGTAAGGTATGCCTTAGCTAATCAGGAGGCACCGGCCCGGCCGGCGCTTTACCCGGCCTTGGCACCCCCATGCCCTTTTCCGTTGGAGCCCCCATGTCCGCCCGCCGCCGTTCCACCGCAGCCGCGCTGCTCAGCCTCGCCGTGGCCACCGCCGCCCTGGCCGGCTGCGCGTCGAAGAAGGACGACAAGGCGGGCGGCTCGGACGCGGTCAAGGTCAACGCCACCGACACCGCCTGCGAGGTCTCGAAGACCAGCTTCCCGGCCGGTCACGTGGTGATCGACATCAGCAACAAGGGCTCCAAGACCACCGAGGTGTACGTCTACGCCGCCGGCGACAAGATCGTCACCGAGCGGGAGAACATCGGCCCCGGGACCAAGGCCAGCATCAACGCCGAGATCAAGGCCGGCAGCTACGAGGTCGCCTGCAAGCCCGGCATGGTCGGCGACGGCATCCGCCAGAAGATCACCGTGACCGGCGACAGCGGCAGCGCCGCCCCCGCCGACCCGCGCCTGGCCGCCGCCGTCGACGCCTACCGCAAGTACGCCCAGGAGCAGGCCGACGCCACCGTCCCGGCCGTCGAGGCCTTCGCCGCCGCGATCAAGGGCGGCGACCTGGAGAAGGCCAAGTCGCTGTACGCCCCCTCGCGCACCGGCTGGGAGCGCACCGAGCCGGTCGCCGAGAGCTTCGGCGACGTCGACCCCAAGACCGACACCCGCGAGGACAAGCTGGAGCAGGGCCAGGCCTGGACTGGCTGGCACCGGCTGGAGAAGGCCCTCTGGGCCGACGCCAGGATCGGCGACGAGGAGAAGACCCTCGCCGACCAGCTGGTCGCCGACCTCAAGGACTGGCAGAAGAAGATCCCCGAGGCGGAGATCACCGCGACCAGCATGGCCAACGGCGCCAAGGAACTGCTCGACGAGGTCGCCACCAACAAGATCACCGGTGAGGAGGACCGCTACAGCCACACCGACCTCGCGGACTTCCAGGCCAACGTCGAGGGTGCCCAGAAGGCCTACGAGCTGTTGAAGCCGGTCGCCGCCGAGAAGAACCCGGAGCTGTCGAAGACCCTCGACTCCGAGTTCACCGCCATCAACGCCCTGCTCGCCAAGTACAAGCAGGCCGACGGCACCTTCACCCCGTACGACAAGGTCACCGAGGCCGAGCGCAAGACCTTCTCCGACGCGGTCAACTCGCTGGGCGAGCCGCTGTCGAAGCTGGCCGCCGCCGTCGTCGTCAAGTAGCCCACCGCCGAACCGGGTTCGGCCGTCACCGCAGCTCCGTAGTTCCGCAGGCCAGCAAGCCGGTAGGCCAGCGGTTCCGCAGGTCAGCAGTTCCGTAGTTCCGCAGGTCAGTAGTTCAGCAAGAGTGAGAAGGGCCCGCCCGCCGATGGACGCCGAGAACGAGCAGCAGCAGGGCGCTCCGGCCGCTGCCGCCACCGCCAACCCGGGCGCGGTCAGCCGCCGCGCCGTCATCGGCTGGGCCGGCGCGGGCGTCGCGCTCGGCGCCGCGGCCGTCGGGTCGGTCGCGGCGGCGAGCCGCCAGGACGACGACCCCGTCCCGGCGGCCGCTGCGACGGTCGCCGCGGAGGTCCCGTTCTACGGCGACCACCAGGCGGGCATCGCCACCCCCGTCCAGGACCGGCTGCACTTCGCGGCCTTCGACGTCTCCGAGAAGGCCACCCGGGAGTCCCTGGTCAAGCTGCTCAAGGAGTGGACCAAGGCGGCCGCCGCGATGACCGGCGGCCGCGAGGTCGGCACCGGCGCCGTCCCGGCCTCCGCCGAGGCCCCGCCGGACGACACCGGGGAGGCCCTCGGCCTGCCCGCCTCCCGGCTCACCCTGACCATCGGCTTCGGCCCCGGCCTGTTCGAGAAGGACGGCGTCGACCGCTTCGGCCTCAAGGCCCAGCGCCCCGAGGCCCTGATCGAGCTGCCCACCTTCAAGGGCGACAAGCTCGACCCGCTTCGCAGCGGCGGCGACCTGTGCGTCCAGGCCTGCGCCGACGACCCGCAGGTCGCGGTGCACGCGATCCGCAACCTGGCCCGGATCGGCATGGGCACCGTCAACATCCGCTGGTCCCAGCTCGGCTTCGGCAAGACCTCCTCGACCACCCCGGACCAGCAGACCCCGCGCAACCTGATGGGGTTCAAGGACGGCACCCACAACATCGCGGGCAGCGACGGCGCCAACCTCGCCGAGCACGTCTGGGCCGCCCCCGGCGACGGCCCGGAGTGGATGACCGGCGGCTCCTACCTGGTCGCCCGGCGGATCCGGATGCACATCGAGACCTGGGACCGCGCCCCGCTCAAGGACCAGGAGGACACCTTCGGCCGCACCAAGGGCGAGGGCGCCCCGTACGGCAAGGCCAAGGAGCACGACGCCCCCGACCTCAAGGCGATGCCCGCGACCTCCCACGTCGCCCTGGCCCACCCGGACGCCAACAACGGCCTGATGATCCTGCGCCGCGGCTTCTCCTTCACCGACGGCACCGACGGCCTCGGCCGGCTGGACGCCGGACTGTTCTTCCTCGCCTACCAGCGCGACACCCGCAAGGCCTTCGTCCCGCTCCAGCAGCGGCTCGCGGCCACGGACAAGCTCAACGAGTACATCCAGCACGTCGGCTCCGCCCACTTCGCCTGCCCGGCGGGTGTCCGCAAGCCGGGGGAGTGGTGGGGTCAGGCCCTCTTCGGCTGAGCCTTCCCACCTCCAACACCTCTAGGAGTCAGCCGTGTTCGGCAACTACCTGATCGGCCTGCGCGAAGGCCTCGAAGCCAGCCTGGTCGTCTGCATCCTGATCGCGTACCTGGTCAAGACCGACCGCCGGGACAAGCTGCCGCCGGTGTGGCTCGGCGTCACCGCGGCCGTGGTGCTCTCCATGGTCTTCGGAGCGGTCCTCCAGTTCGGTTCCTCGCAGCTCACCTTCGAGGCCCAGGAGGCGCTCGGCGGCTCGCTGTCGATCATCTCGGTCGGGCTGGTGACCTGGATGGTGTTCTGGATGCGGCGCACCGCCCGGCACCTCAAGACCGAGCTGCACGGCAAGTTGGACGCGGCGATCGCGATGGGCACCACGGCGCTGGTGGTCACCTCCTTCCTGGCGGTGGGCCGCGAGGGCCTGGAGACCGCGCTGTTCATCTGGTCCGCGGTGCAGGCCACCGACGACGGCTGGAACCCGCTGGTCGGCGCCGCGCTCGGCCTGCTCACCTCGGTGGTCCTCGGCTGGCTGTTCTACCGCGGCGCGTTGAAGATCAACCTGGCCAAGTTCTTCACCTGGACCGGCGCGATGCTGGTCGTGGTCGCGGCAGGCGTCCTCGCCTACGGCGTCCACGACCTCCAGGAGGCCGGCTGGCTGCCCGGCCTGCACGCCACGGCCTTCGACATCTCCAGCACCATCCCCAAGGACAGCTGGTACGGCACCCTGCTCAAGGGCGTGTTCAACTTCCAGCCGGACCCGACGGTGCTCCAGCTGGTCGTCTGGCTGGCGTACCTGCTGCCCACGCTGGCCGTGTTCTTCAACCTGTTCGGGAACCGGGCGAAGCCCGTCACGGCCAAGCCGGCCGCCTGACCCCCGGCCGTTGAGCGCACGCCGCACCGCAGAACTCACCGCACCGCCCCGCCCGGCACCCCGCCGGGCGGGGCGGTGTCGTTTCGGCATCACGCCCCCTGCTCCGGTTCGGAGCCACGTCCAACCCGTCCTGGAACGAGGCCTCCAGGGCGAGGGCCAAGCACGAGGGGCAAGCACGAAGGGCAATCACGAAGGCCAAGCACGAGAAGCAAGCACGGGGGCACCGGCGAGGGGTACGGACGAGGGGTACGGACACGCACCGACGCCGGAGCCCCGGACGGTTCGACCGTCCGGGGCTCCGGTGGGGGTTGTCGAGGCGCGGGACTACTCGCTCTTGATCGCGCCCAGGATGTCCAGCTTCGCCGCCCGGTGGGCCGGCCAGAGCGCGGCCAGCAGGCCGATCACGGCAGCCGCGAGCAGGAACCCGAGGATCTGCAGCGGCGGCACCACGGTGCTGAGCCCCTTGAGGTCGCCCGCCATCGTCCGGACGACCGCCCAGGCGGTCAGGATGCCGAGGCCGATCCCGACCAGTCCGCCGAACAGCGCGATCAGCAGCGACTCCAGCCGGACCATCCGGCGGATGCCGAGCCGGTCCAGGCCGATCGCCCGCAGCATGCCGATCTCCCGGCGGCGCTCGAACACCGACATCGCCATGGTGTTGACCACGCCGAGGACGGCGATCACCACGGACATGCCGAGCAGCCCGTACATCATGTTCAGGATGTTGGTGACGGCCTGGCGGCTCTCCGCCTTGATGTCCTTGTCGCCCTTGACCGCGATCAGCGGGTTGCCACCGGTGGCGTCGCGCAGCGCCTGCTTGAGCTGCTCGGTCGCGCCGTGCTCGCCCTTGACGAGGACCTTGTTCGGGCCGGAGCCGGGCTCCGCGTGCCGGCCGACCACGGCGTCCGGGGCGATCACGCTGGCCAGCGCGGTGTTGGCCTCCAGGATGCCTCCGATGGTGAGCGAGCCCTTGCTGCCGTCCGGGTAGGTGACGGCGAGGGTGTCGCCGACCTTGTAGCCGGCGCTCTGCGCGCGGCCGGTGCTGACCAGCAGCTTGCCCTGCTTGAGGGCGTCCGCCGAGCCCTCCTTGATCTTGACGGTGGCCAACCGGTCGATGGTGGTGGCGTCCACCGCGGTCATCCACTCGGACCGGTCGTCGGCCCCGTCGACGGTGACCGGGACGGTGCGCTCGGGGCTCATCGCGCTGACGCCGGGGGTCTTGGCGATCTGGGTGGCGACCTCGTCGGACAGCATGGTGCCGTTCTGCATGGCCACGGTGTAGTCGGCCTTGATGTCGCTGTCGGTGGAGTCGTCGACGGCCTTGTTCACCGAGGCGCCGATCACGGTCAGCGAGGTGATCAGCGTGACGCCGATGGTCAGCGCCGAGGCGGTGGCGGCGGTGCGGCGCGGGTTGCGGACGGCGTTCTCCTGGGCCAGCTTGCCCGGGGTTCCGTACACGGCGCGCAGCACGGGGGCCAGCAGGGCGATCAGCGGCCGGGACAGCAGCGGGGTCAGCACGAACACGCCGAGCAGCAGCGCGGCCGCGCCGAGGCCGACGAGCTTGACCTCCTTGCCGCTGATGCCGGCGGCCAGCGAGCCCAGCCCGGCGACGGAGAACAGCAGGCCGACGGTGTTGCGGACCACCAGGCTCTTCTGGGTGGCGGGCTGCTCGACGGAGCTCATCGCGGCGACCGGAGCGATCCGGGAGGCCCGGCGGGCGGGCAGCCAGGCGGCCACCAGGGTCACCAGCACGCCGACCGCGAGCGCGGTCAGGACGGTGGTGGGGGCGATCACCAGCGGGCCGTCCGGCAGGTTGGCGTCCATCGGGCCGTTGAGCAGCGCCTTGAGGCCGACGGCGATCCCGACACCGGCCAGCAGGCCGCCGATCGAGGCGGTCAGGCCGACGAGCACGGCCTCGACCTTCACCGAGCGGGTGATCTGCCGGCGGGTGGCGCCGACGGCGCGCAGCAGCGCCAGTTCCCTGGTGCGCTGGGCGACCAGCATGGAGAAGGTGTTGGCGATGATGAAGATGCCGACGAACAGCGCGATGGCGGCGAAGCCCAGCAGGAAGGTGTTCAGGATCTTGGTGCCCTGGGCGATCATCTTGTCCTGCTCGGCGGCCAGGTCGCGGCCGGTGCGGGCGTCGATGTTGTCGCCCTGGGGCAGTGCCTGCTTGACGGCGGTGAGCAGCGCGGCGTCGTCGGTGCCGGGCTTGGCCTTGACGTCCAGCGACGCGTAGCGGCCGGGGCTCAGGTAGAGCCCCTGGGCGGTGGCGTCGTCGAAGGCGGCCAGCGAGCCGCCGGCCATCACGCGCGGGTCGTTGGTGTGCAGGGTGCCGGTGAGCTTGAGCTCCATGACCGGGCCGTTGACCGCGACCCGGACGGTGTCGCCGAGCTTGAAGCCGCCCTTCTCGGCAGTCCGGGTGTCCAGGGCGATCTCGGTGGCGCTCCTGGGGCCGCGGCCCTCGACCAGCGGGTAGCGCGGGTCGGTGCCGTCGGCGCCCGGCACGTAGTTGGTGCCGGTGGTGGAGAAGCCGTTGCCGATCAGCGCGCCCTTCTTGTCCGCGATGCCGGCGAAGCCGCTGACCACGCCGCGGGCGTCGGCGACGCCGGGCAGGGCCGCGATCTTCTTGCGGGCGTCCTCGGTGAGGGTCGGGGTGTCGGCGTTGTGGCGGGCGCCGTGGTCGTAGCCGCGGCCGACGGCCGAGTCGTCGCTGACCGTGACGGCGATGTCGGCGTAGCTCTTGGAGTTCTGGCTCCGGAGGGCCTGGCCCATGGTGTCGGTGAAGATGAGCGTGCCGGCGACGAAGGCGGTGCCGAGCATGACGGCGAGCATCGTCATCAGCAGGCGGCCCTTGTGGGCCAGTACGTTGCGCAGTGCGGTGCGGAACATGGGGGAGCGTCAGTCCTGGGGGTACTCGGGGGCAGGTGGGCTCGGACGTGCGAACGGGCTCAGCTGGTGCGGCCCTTGGCGTCGAAGCGGCGCATGCGGTCCAGGACGGTGTCGGCGGTGGGGTTGTGGAGTTCGTCGACGATCTTGCCGT
>NZ_JBHZCN010000052.1:0-23569 GCF_042755465.1 Kitasatospora sp. NPDC059160
CGGGGGGCGGGGGGCGGCGCCCGATACCCCCCCGTCTGGTCGGCCGGAGCACCGGCGACGGCCGCCCGCCCCCGGCGGGGGAGGGCGGCCGTCCGCGTTCTCGACCGGGCCTCAGCTGCTCGGTTCGACGGTGATCTGGTCGATCAGGATCGGCCCGGAGGGCACCGTGAAGCTGACCGAGTTCGCCCCGGCCTGGAACTGCGGCAGTATCCAGGTGGTGTACCAGGACGACGCCGGGTCCTTGCCGGGCGAGTAGTTCCGGTACGTCAGCCCGTTCGGCCAGTCCTTGCCGTTGACCGCGGCCGCGCCCTTCACGTCCCCGCCGGCGTTGTTGTAGTGCACGGTGAGCTTGTACGTGCCGGCCGCGGCGATCTGGCCGTTCCAGGTGACGGTGCCGCCCTGCTGGAGCGTCAGGTAGCTGCCGTCGGCGGACTTGGCGCCCTTGACGCTGTTGCCGGACGGCGCGTTCTGCCCCTGCAACTGGCCGGCGTCCACGGTCGCCGGGCCGGCCGGGACCGTGGCGCTCGCCGAGGGCGAGGCCGAGCCGGTCCCGCTCGGCGTCGCGGCACCGCTGGGCGCCGGCGGGGCGGCGCTGGTGGTGCCGCCCTTGGCGGTCTTGTCCGCGTCCGGGTCACCGGTGGAGAGCGCGATCCCGGCACCGATCGCTATCGCCGCGACCACGGCGACCGCACCGATCACGGCGCCCTTGCTCCGGCCGCTGCTCGGCCGCTCGTCCCCCGGCTGCGGCCGGGAGTGCTCGGCGTAGCGGGTCTGCTGGGCGGGCGCGCCGTACTCGGCCTGCGGCGGCACACCGGGCTGGCCGTACTGGCCCTGCGGGGGCATCCCCTGCTGGCCGTAGGGCGGCTGCGCGGGACCGGGCTGGCCGTACGGCGGCTGCTGGGCGCGCGGCGCACCGTACTGCGCCCGGCCGACCTCCATCGGGCGGCTGTACGACGTCCGGGGAACCCCCTGCTGCGGCTCGGCCGGCTGCCCGGTGGAGCCGTCGGCCGGCCGGTAGAGGTAGCCGAACGGGTCGTCGTCCTGTGGGGCACCGCCCCCCTGGCCCTCGGGCAATCCGTTGTCGCCGGCGGTCGTCACGGTGGTCTGTTCCCCCATCCGGTGTGCGCCGCGCGCGGGCGGCGCAGATCATGGACGCTGTCGTACCGGGCACCCTACCTGCCGTACCTGACAGCAGGAAAAGAACCCTTGACAACCCGTGGGTAACCTGCGCGTTCCCGGGCGCCCGGCGCCCACCCCCTCCCGCCGGCCGCTGAGCAGGCGCCGCGAGCCCCGTCGTCAGCCCGCGCGCCGGTGCGAGCGCTCGCCGCGCGCGCCCCGCACGGCCCCGCCCCGGGCCCGCTTCTCGTCGTACATCCGCTCGTCCGCGGTGTGCAGCACCTCTTCGATGCTCATCCCGCAGCCGGCCCAGCCCACTCCGAGGCTCACCCCGACCCGCATCGCCCGGCCGTCGATCCGCATCGGCGGGATGATCGCGTTGCGCAGCCGGTGGGCCAGGTCCTTGGCCTCCTCGCGGCCGATGCCGTCGGCCAGCACCACGAACTCGTCGCCGCCCAGCCGGGCCACCGTGTCGCCGTCCCGGACCGCCCCGCTCAGCCGCCGGGCGACCTCGACCAGCACCGAGTCGCCCGCGTTGTGGCCGAACCGGTCGTTGATCGACTTGAAGCCGTCCAGGTCGCAGAAGAGTACCGCGAGCCCCTTGTCGGCCGGGGCCGCCGGGCCGGAGCGGAACGGCACCGACCAGGCCTCGCCGCTCGGCCCGTACTCGGCCGGCACCACGGCGTGCACGTGCTCCCCGTACCCCGCGCCGAGCCCGGGCGCCGGCCCGCCCTCCAGCGCGCCGTAGCCGTGCACCGGCCCCGGGTAAGGGTCCACGCCCTCCAGGCCCTCGTACGCCGCGTGCGCGCTGTAGGTGTCGGCCGGGTAGGCGTACGGCTGCGGGTAGCCGACCTCGGCGGTCAGCGCGGGGGCGGCGGCGCCGACCGGCTGCGGCTCGGCGCAGAGCCGGCGGGCCAGCCGGGCCTTGAGCTCGGCGCCGTTGGGCAGGCCGGTGAGCGCGTCGTGGCTGGCCCGGTGGGCGAGCTGGAGCTCGTGGCGCTTGCGGTCCTCGATGTCCTCGACATGGGTGAGCAGGAAGCTCGGGCCCTCGGCCGCGTCCGCCACGATCGAGTTGCGCAGGCAGACCCACTGGTAGCCGCCGTCCCGCCGGGACAGCCTCAGCTCCGCCCGGCCGCTCTCGGCGCTGGTGCGTTCCAACAGGGCCCGGTCCTCGGGGTGCACGAGGTCGGCGAAGCTCTGCTGGCGCAGCACCGCGCGGGGGCGGCCGAGCAGTCGACAGAGCGCGTCGTTGACCCTGGTCAGCTGGCCGCGCCCGGCGCCGTGGAGTTCGGTGATGGCCATCCCGCTGGGCGCGTACTCGAAGGCCTGCCGGAAGCTCTCCTCGCTGGCCCGCAGGGCCTGCTGCTCCTTCTCCAGCCGGGCCAGCGCGCGCTGCATCTCGGCCCGCAGCCGGGCGTTGCCGATCGCGATGGAGGCCTGCAGCGAGAACATCTCCAGGGCCTCGCGGGTCCACGCCCCGGGCCGCTTGCCGCTGCGCGGGCGGTCCACCGAGAGCACGCCGAGCAGGTCCCCGCCCGCGCTGTACATCGGGGCGAGCAGTCCGTCGGCGGGGTGCCAGTCGTTGGCGTAGACGGGCAGCGGTCCGTCGCCGATCCAGCGCGGGATGTCGCTGGCGACGGCCCAGCCGCGGTCGTACGGCAGGAAGCGCAGGGTGCCCCAGTGGTCGCTGACCCCGAGCAGCCGGTCCCAGGACTCCCGCGAGCCGACCTGGCCGAGCAGCACCGAGGGCCCGCCCATCGGGCTCTCCTCCAGCTCCCAGACTGCTGCCACCACCAGGTCGCCGTCCGGCCGGACCAGGCTGACCGCGGCGGCGTCGAAGCCGAGTCCGTGCACCGCGCCCTCGACGACGGCCTGCAGCGTGCCCGCCAGGCTGCGGGCAGCGTTGAGGTCCGCCACGACCCGGTGCAAGGTGCGGAGGGTCGCGAGACGGACGTACGGCTCCGACTCGGCTTCCATGCGGGGGCTCCCCGGCTGCTTCGGATAGTTCTTGATTGGTTATCGTCCGATTGCCAGAAGAACTGAATCACAGGGAGCACAGCGTTCGGCACGCTCGGTCAGCAATAGGCCACCACTTGTGACTTAAATCACACAAGACTAATGCGCCCTTAATCAGTTCATCCGCCCCATAGCGGGACATAAACCGCCATCGGAACATTCCTGGTGGTCGACCACGGGGGCCGCGGACTCAAGCGGACTGCACCCGCCGGTACCCGCGCTTCACCCCTGGGAGTGACCGCGGCCCGCGGCGGGCACCACCCCCCGGCCGTGGTCCTACGACCACGGCCCGATGCCGTCACCCGGGAGCGACGACTACCGTGCGGTACGTGTATCCGTCCCCGCAGCCCGAAGCTGCCCCCCACGCCACGCCCGACGAGTTCCGGGCAGCCCTCTCCCAGCTCGCCGCCGGCGTGAGCCTGGTGACCGTCCACGACGAGGAGGACGGCGAGGACGTCGGCATGACCGCCACGTCCTTCCTCTCGGTGTCCCTGGACCCGCCGCTGGTGCTGGTCTCGGTCCGCGAGGACTCCCGGATGGACGAGGTGCTCTCCCGGAACGACACCTGGGCGGTCTCGGTGCTCACCGAGGGGCAGAGGGCGCTCGGCTCCCGCTTCGCCATGAAGGGCCGGCTCAGCGACCGGCTGCTGTTCGCGGACACTCCGCACCACCGCGGCGCCCGCACCGGGGCCCCGCTGATCGAGGGCGCGCTGGCCACCGTCGAGTGCCGCACCGAACAGCGGATACCCGCGGGCGACCACACCCTGCTGATCGGCCGCGTGCTGGAAGCCGTGGTCCCCACCCCCGGCGGCCGCCCGCTGCTCTACTTCCGCGGCGGCTACCGCACGCTGGGCTGAAACGGTTCGGCAGGCGGCACCACCTGGCAGGCGGCACCACCCGGCGGTCCGCCCTACTCGCCGCGCGGCGACCGCCGGCCCTGCTTGAGGTCGGAACGGTGCCGCTTGTTCTCCAGCCGCCGCTCCACCATCCCCCGGCTCGGCCTGGTCGCCCGGCGGGCCTTCGGCGGCGGCGCGCACGCCTCGCTCAGCACCACCCCCAGCCGCACCGCGGCCGCCTCCCGGTTGCGCCACTGCGAGCGGAACTCCGAGGCCTGGATCACCAGCACCCGGCCGTCCACCAGGCGGTGCGCCAGCCGCTCCAGGGCGCGCGTGCGCCACACCTCGGGCAGCGCCTTCGAGGCGGCCAGGTCGAACCGCAGCTCCGCCTTGGAGTCGGAGGTGTTGACGTGCTGGCCACCGGGGCCGGAGGAACGCGAGAAGCGCCAGACGAGCTCGGCGTCGGGGACGACCACCGACCCCCGTACGCGGATGGGCTCGGACATGCGCCCATCATCCCGCGCGACCCCCGCCGAGGTCACCCGGTTATCGGTTACCCGCCCACTCCCCGACAATGGCCTACGTGATCGAGCTCGGCTACTCCCTCTCCAACCGCTTCCCCGACCCCCCGCAGACCGACTACCGCACCGCCCCCGTGCGCGCCCTGCGGTACGACCTGTTCTGCGGCGACGTCTACCTGGACGCCGAGGGCGCCGAACTCTCCACCCGCTGGGCCTGGGTCCCGGTGCTGGACTTCGCCTGGGCGCTGTGCGACATCGTCGAGCAGCTCGACCGCGACCCGGACGGCTCCCGGGCCGCCCGGGTGCAGACCGCCGACCTCGACTTCACCCAGAACACCGAGCTGCTGCGCTTCGCCCGCCGGTTCAACTGGGTCGAGGTCACCGCGACCTGGCTGCGCGACGAGCCCCCGGCCGTGGTCCGGCACAGCGAGCTGCGGCGTGAGGCCCGGGACTTCCTCCAGGACACCCTCGCCGACCTGTTCGACATGCACCCCGACCTGGCCGACAACCCGAACATCTGGACGCTGCAGGGCCGCTTCCCCCGGGTGTGACATCCGGACCCGACCGACCCTGCCAAGGCTTTGCCCGTCCTTTGCCCGGCTTTGACGCCCACGAAGAATTCACGGGTTCCCCGGAACCAAGGCGACCGAGTACCGCGTTGTCCCGGGAAAAGCGAACGAAGGGACTGCAATCGCCATGCCAGTGAGCCTCTCCAAGGGTGGCAACGTCTCGCTGACCAAGGAGGCCCCCGGCCTGTCCGCGGTCAGCATCGGCCTGGGCTGGGACACCCGCACCACCACCGGCGCCGAATTCGACCTCGACGCCAGCGCGATCGTCCTGAACGCGGACGGCAAGGTGCTGTCCAACGCGCACTTCGTGTTCTTCAACAACACCAGCACGCCGGACAACACCGTCGTGCACACCGGCGACAACCGGACCGGCGAGGGCGCGGGCGACGACGAGTCGATCAACGTCAACCTGGCCGGCCTGCCCGCCGAGGCCGTCAAGATCACCTTCCCGGTCACCATCTACGACGGCACCGCCCGCGGCCAGAACTTCGGCCAGGTCCGGAACGCCTACATCCGCGTGGTGAACGCGGCCGGCGGCGCCGAGATCGCCCGGTACGACCTCTCCGAGGACGCCGCCACCGAGACCGCGATGATCTTCGGTGAGCTCTACCGCAACGGCGGCGAGTGGAAGTTCCGCGCGGTCGGCCAGGGCTACGCCTCCGGCCTGGCCGGCATCGCCCAGGACTTCGGCGTCCAGATCTGACGCAGCAGGGGCGGCAACGCCGAGGGGCGGGAAGTCGGTCGACTTCCCGCCCCTCGGCGTCGGTGTCCTTCGGCGTCGGTGTCCTTCGGTGGCGGGCCGCTCAGCGCGAGGCGCGCAGCTCCGGGAGCTCGATCAGTTCGGTCTCGTCCTCGGGCGTCAGGTCCACCACGGTCACCCCGCCCGGCTCGGCGCCCCCGGCGCGCACCGGCTGCTCCAGGTGCTCCGGGTGCTCGACCGACACCTCCGGAACAGCCTCCCGGGCCTCCTGCGCCTCGGCCTTCGCCTTCGCGGCGACCGCCTCGTCGCCCACCACGTCCGCCAGGTCCGCCCGCTCCCCCAGCTCGGCGACGCTGCCCACCGCCGGCGCCGGAACGGCCGCCCGGACCGCCGCGCCCTGGCCGCGGCCGAAGAAGCTGAACCCCTGCCCGCGCACCTGCCCGGACTGGACCGGACGCGGTCGCTGCCGCTCCGCCGGCGCGGGCGCCGACCCGACGGCCGGGGCGCCGGGCGCCCCGCCCAGCTGACCGACCGTCGCGGTCAGCGCCGGGCGCAGCGGCGTGGGCCGCACCGGGGTCCGCCCGGCCGGCGCCTGCGCCGGGGTCGGCACCGAGGGCGCCACCGGGGCGGGCACGGACACCGCACCCGGAACCGGAGCGGCCTCCACGGCCGGACGGGCCTGAGCGGCCCGAGCGGACGGCGCGGCCTGGACCGACGAAGCGGCCGGAGCGGCCGGAGCCGTCCGCGCCCGCAGCGCGACCTCCGCGCCCGCCGTGCGCTCCCGCTCGGCCTCCTGCTCGGCGGCGCGCCGCTCCAGCAGCCGCAGCACGGACGCGGCGCGCACGAACGCGGCCGGACTGGCCGGGTACTTGGGGCGGCTCGCGGCGAGCGCCCGCTGGGCCGCCTCGGCCTCCTTGAGCGCCTGCTCGGCGACCGCCACGGCCCGCTCCCGGAGCAGCCGGGCGATCTCGGTCTCGGCCTTGGCCAGCCGCGACTTCTCCGCCGTCAGCCGCCGGCCGAAGCGGGTGGCCCGCTCCTCGGCGACCTCGGCCGCGTACTCGGCCTCGGCGAGCTGCTCCTCGAAGCGCTCCTCGGCCCGCAGCCGCTGCGCCGCGGACATCTCGGCGGCCGCCCGGGCCGCCTTGTCGCGCTGACGCAGCAGCACCGCGAAGCCGAGGGTGGCGATCAGTGCGGCGACACCCACCGAGCGCACCAGGACGGTGTCCTGACTGAAGACCAGAGCGGCCAGTGCGGCGACCAGCAGCACGCCGGCGGCGGTGGGGGGAAAGACCCGGCCGAGGACGGAGGAATGACGGTGGCGTCCGCGAGACATGCCAAGAAACTAGCGTGCGAATTGGGGCCGTGTCAGCCCAGGGTCCCCTTCCACCCTTGACAGTGGGCATTTTTTACCGCATGTGCCCGGCTTTTCACTCAAGATCACGAAAAAGGGCCTGCTCAGCGCCGTCCGACCGGATCCGGCCGATCCGTCAGCGGTGCGAGGCCGCCGGACCGCCCGGGTCGTCGTGGTCCTCCGGCAGCTTGCACACGTGCTGCAGCCAGAGCGCCGCCGCGATCACCGCGGCGCCCGCCAGCACGGCGAGCCCGGCGGTCACCGCCTGGTCCTTGCGCGCCGACACGTCCAGTTCGCCGAGCAGGTAGATCCCGGCCCCGGCGTAGATGCCGGTGACCACCGCGGAGACCAGCGCGCTGGCCTGGCCGAGCACCACCGCCCGGGCCGCCAGCAGCGGGTCGACCCCCTTCGCGCCGGGCTGCCGCTCGCGCACCGCCTTCAACCGGGCCCGCAGCGAGAGCGCGGTCGCCAGCAGGACCACCGCCACCGCCGCCAGCACCACCGGGGCCGCCGCCGGTACGGCCGGCAGCGTGTCCAGGGACGCCCACAGCTTGGACCCGGCCCAGGACAGCGCCGTCGTCGCGGCGGTGATGCCGATCAGCAGACGGAGGCGAAGCAGCTTCACTCGGAGGTGGTCCTTCCCGGGGTTGCCAGAGCCGACCGCCCGCCCGGTGGCCCGGTGCGGCGGCGTCAGGCCACCGTACCGGGACGGGACGGGCGGACATCTACTCGTACGGCCGGGCCCGGTCGCCGAGTTCCCGGCCGATCCGGCGGCCCCGGCCGACCCGGCCGCGGGGGCCGGGTCCTGCGCGGTGCTACTCCGGCAGCGTCAGCCGGATGTCGTCGCGGCGCTTCACGCCCTGCGCGTCCGGGCCGCCGAGCGCCTCCAGCAGCGCGCCGACCAGCCCGTGCCCCGGCACCTCGGCCTCGGGCTGGGCGTCCAGCCAGGGGGCGAGCACGAAGGCACGCTCGTGCGAGCGCGGGTGCGGCAGCAGCAGCTGCGGGTCCTCGCTGACCACGCCCTCGTAGGCCAGGATGTCGACGTCCAGGGTGCGCGGGCCCCAGCGGACCTCCCGGACCCGTCCGAAGGCGTCCTCGATCGCGTTGCCACGCTCCAGCAGGTCCCGCGGGGGCAGCGAGGTGCGCAGCACCACGACCGCGTTGTAGTAGTTGGGCTGTTCCTCCGGGCCGCCGACGGCCTCGGTCTCGTAGATCGCCGAAACGGCCTTGATCCTCAGCCCGGGGGTGTCCGCGAGCGCGTCGACGGCACCCTGGAGGGTGTCCAGCCGGTTGCCCAGGTTGCTGCCGAGCGCGATCACCGCACACCGCTGGCTGTGCAGCGTGGTGTCGGCGGAGTCCACCCGGCTCTCCAGGTCGAACGCGTTCGGCTCGGCGATCGGGTCACTGCTGTTCATCGAAGAAATCCCTCTGCATCGGAAACCAGGCGCGCGGTGGGGGTCATGCGCGGCCCCGGTGGATGGTCACGGTCACGTCGTCGAACGGCACGGTGATCGGGGCGTCCGGCTTGTGCACGGTGACCTCGACCTCCTCGACCGCGTCGTGCTTGAGGCACTGGTCGGCGATCCGCTGCGCCAGGGTCTCGATCAGGTCGACCGGCTCGCCGGCGATGATCGCGGTGACCTCCTCGGCCACGATGCCGTAGTGCGCCGTGCGGGTGAGGTCGTCTCCGGACGCGGCGGGGCGGGTGTCCAGGTACAGCACGAGATCGACCACGAAGGTCTGGCCCTCGACGCGCTCGCGCTCGAAGACGCCGTGGTGGCCCCGGGCTCGCAGCCCCCGCAGGGTGACGCGGTCCAGCAAACGAATCACTGCTCCCAGTCGGACGGGCCCCGCCCTGGGGGAAGGCATGGACGGGCAGGGCGAAGACGGGCATCACGCCCGCCACTCCGTTTCGAATCTACCCGCGAGCGCGGACAACGCCTGACCGTCCTACCCGGCACGAACCGTCGCCACGCGCACCGAAATGGCGATTGACGTGAACGTTCGGTGACCACCCGGAAATTCCCCGGCGACCGCCCGGCACCGAATTCCCGCGACCCCCGGAATCAGTCCTCGTCGTCCTCGTCACCGCTGGTCAGAACGGGTGAACCGTGGTGCGACCAGAGCTTCCACCCGGCCGGGGTGCGACGGAACAGATTGCTCGACACGACCTTTCCGCCGACCAGCGGCCCGAGTTCCCCCTCCTCCTCGGCCTCGCCCCCGGAGAGGATGTTCTCGGTGCACGTGACAAGGGCCACATCCCCGTGCACCTCGGCCTCGACATCGGTCAGGAAGAACTGGATGTACTCCGTGTTCATCATGATCAGCATGTACGAGCGGGTCACCTGCGCCCGCCCGCGCAGCACCGGCCAGCCGGGGTGGACGCAGACCACGCCGCCCTTGTCGTCGGCGTGCTCGGGCCCCAGCCAGGCCTCCTCGACCGCCTCGACGTCCCCCCGCTCCAGCGCCTCGTAGAACGCCCGGTTCGCCGCGAGCACCGCCTCCAGGTCCACCTCCCGGGCCTTCCCGGCCGTCCCGCCGCTCACCCTGCCGTCACCTGTCACAGACCCTCCCTCACCCCAGCCGCGCCGCGCGCTGCCAGGCCGCGACCACGCGGACGGCGTCCGCCGTACCGGACACGTCGTGCACCCGGACCGCCCAGGCGCCGGCCCGGGCCGACAGCACCGACACCGCGGCGGTCGCGTCGTCCCGCTCGCGGGCCGGGCGCAGTTCCCCGGTTTCCGGGTCGGCGAGCAGCGTACCCAGGAACCGCTTGCGCGAAGCCGCGACGAGGACGGGACGGCCGAGCGCGGTCAGCGCGTCCAGCCGGCCGAGCAGCGCCCAGTTGTGCTCGGCGGTCTTGGCGAAGCCCAGCCCCGGGTCGAGGACCAGCTGGTCCTCCTTGACCCCGGCAGCCAGCAGCGCGTCCATCCGCCCGGTCAGTTCCCCGACCACGTCCCGCACGACGTCCCGGTAGACGGCCAGCCGCTCCATGTCGGCGGACTGCCCGCGCCAGTGCATGACCACGAAGGGCGCGCCGGTCTCGGCGACCACCCGGGCCATCGCCGGGTCGGCGAGCCCGCCGGAGACGTCGTTGACGATCGCGGCACCGGCCTCCACGGCCCGCTCGGCGACCGAGGCCCGCATGGTGTCGACCGACACCACCACCCCGGCGGCGGCCAGCTCGCGCACCACCGGCAGCACCCGGCGCAGCTCCTCGTCCTCGGGCACCCGCTGGGTGCCCGGCCGGGTGGACTCGCCGCCGACGTCCACCAGGTCCGCGCCGCGGGCCCGCAGGGCCAGCCCGTGCGCGATCGCCTTGGCGGCGTCGAACCAGAGCCCGCCGTCCGAGAAGGAGTCGGGCGTGACGTTGACCACGCCCATCACGGCGCAGCGGTCGAGCCGCGGCAGTCCGGCCGGCAACGAGAAGGACGGCATATCGCTGGTGGGCCCATTGCTCATGCCCCCATTATCGAACGGGGCCCCCGCCGGTGGTTCCCGGCGGGGGCCCCGAAGGGTGCGGGCCGGCCTCAGGCCGCCTCGCCGACCTCGCGGGTCGACGGGACGGGCATCAGGCCCTCGCGCTGGCGCTTGCGGCCGAAGCGCGGCATCCCGAGGGTGATGAAGGCCTCCGCCTGCATCGCGGCGAAGCCGATCCGCGGCAGGTCCCGGGTGCTCGGGAAGACCAGGAAGCGCGGCTCCCACTCGGGCTGGAACTTGGCGTTGAACTTGTACAGCGACTCGATCTGGAACCAGCGCGACAGGAACACCAGCAGTCCGCGCCAGGCGCGCAGCACCGGGCCCGCGCCGATCCGCTCGCCGCGGGCGAGCGCGGAGCGGAACATCGCGAAGTTGAGCGACACCCGGCGGATGCCCAGGGCGCCCACCTCCTGGAGGGCGGCGACGATCAGCAGCTCGTTCAGGCCCGGGTCGGCGGCGCGGTCGCGGCGCATCAGCTCCAGCGAGATGCCGTCCGGCCCCCAGGGCACGAAGTGCAGCACGGCCTTGAGGTCGTCGCCGCTCTCGCCCTCCTCGGGGGCCTTGTGGGCGGTGACCACCACGCAGTCGTCGTCCAGCGGGTCGCCGAAGCGCCCCAGGGCCATCGAGAAGCCGCGCTCGGTGTCGGTGCCGCGCCAGCGGGCGGCGGCGTCGGCGATCCGGTACTTCTCCTCGACGGTGAGGTCGGAGACCCGGCGCACCTTGCAGGAGTAGCCGTTGCGCTCGATCCGCTTGACCATCTGGCGGACGTTGCGCATGGCCCGGCCGGCGAGCGAGAAGGTCGCGGTGTCGACGATCGCCTCGTCGCCCAGCTCCAGCGCGTCCAGGCCCGCCTCGCGGGTCCAGACCTCGCCGCCGACCTCGCTGCAGCCCATCACGGCCGGCACCCAGGCGTGCTCGCGGGCCTCGGCCATGAACACCTTGATCGCGCCCGGCCAGGCCTCCACGTCGCCGACCGGGTCCCCGGAGGCGAGCATCACGCCGGAGACCACCCGGTAGGAGATCGCGGCCTTGCCGGTGGGCGAGAACAGCACGCTCTTGTCGCGGCGCAGCGCGAAGTAGCCGAGCGAGTCGCGCTCGCCGTGCCGCTTGAGCAGCTCGCGGACCTTCTCCTCGTCCTCGGCGGTGAGCTCCGGCTTGGGCTTGCCCGGGCGCAGCGCCAGGTAGGCGGTGGTGAAGGCGGTCAGCAGGCCGAGGCCGCCGAGCAGGTAGGCGACCAGGTCGGACATCCGCGCGTTGTTGTAGCGGACCGGGCCCTCGAAGCCGAACAGCCCGTACCCGACGTGCTGCAGCCGCTCCAGCAGGGCCGGGTGCCCGACCTCGTACTTGGTGCGGGTGCTCACGATCAGCAGGCCGAGCAGCACGCTGAGGACGCCCATGACGACCAGGTTGACCACCGCGCCCCAGCGGGTGCGCGGGTCGGCCTTGGCGTAGAACTCGCGCTGGTGCACCAGCATCACGGCGAGGACCACCAGCGAGACGACCGCCGGGCCGATCTGGTGCCAGCGCACGATGTGCAGCGAGGCGCTGAGCGGCAGCAGCACGCAGACCGCCCGCCAGGCCCGCCGCTTGCGCCGGCGCAGCGCGTGCGCCAGCGGCACCAGCAGGATGCCGACCATCAGCGTGCCGACCGCGGCCAGGCTGGTGGTGCCGCCCGGCAGCTGCCCGGCGAAGGTGTGCATCTTGGTGTGCCGGAGCTTGGGGAACACCGCGCTGGCGATGTCCACCAGCCCGATCAGCAGACAGGCGTAGCCGACGGCACCGGGGAGCCAGGCCCTCGGGACGGCGGCCGCCTGGTTGCGCAGCGTCTGCAGGCCGCGCCGACGGCGCGGCGGCTGCTCGGGGCTCGGCTCAACGGACACGGGAACGCTCATGGAAGCTCAGCGTAGAGGCTGCGGGGCGGTGTCCGTTCACTCCGGGGGAGCACGTGTGATGGACCTTCATGCGTATTCCTTCATCGGGCAATGCGCATACCAAGGATCCGGAAACGGACGGTAATCCGGTGCCGTGGGCGCGCTGCGGGTTGAGCCGGGGGTGGGAGCCGTGGGTCCGCCGCCGCGTGGCGGGGCAGGGCCCTCCGGTACGTCGTACGTACGGTGGACGCCGCATTCTAGGGCGCCGGTTGCCCCGGACCTCCCCCCACCCTCCCGACCCAGCCGGGACGTCCGGACAGCCTAGCTGCGGTGGCCCGGCCTGACGGCCCGCCAGACGATGAAGCCTGCATCGACAGTGTCCCACCGGAAGGCCGACGGCATGGAACTGACCAGCAACGTGCTGGTGAACGCGCTGCTCGCACTCGGGGCCGCGGCCCTGCTCACCACTTTGTGGATCTGGCCCCGGCTGGCCCGGCAGCGCCCGCTCCCGGTGCTCGGCAGGATCGGGCTGCTGACCGTCGTTCAGGTTTCGATCCTCGCGGTGCTGGCGCTGTCGGTGAACAACTCCTTCGGCTTCTACACCTCCTGGGACGACCTGCTCAGCCCCGGCGGCGCCAAGCTCGCGCTGGCCGGCAACGAGAACCACAAGGGCGGCACCCCGGTCTCCGACCAGCTGGTCCGGCCGACCAACGAGGGCGGCATGGAGAGCGCCCCCAACCTCCCCAAGGGCCCGCCGGAGGAGGTCGGGAAGATCGAGTCGGTCCGGGTCAACGGCAAGGAGACCGGTTTCTCCGACCAGATGTTCGTCTACCTGCCGCCCGAGTACTTCGACCCGAAGTTCGCCCTGGTCCGCTTCCCCGCCGTGGTGGCCCTGGCCGGCTTCCCGGGCACCACCCTGAACCTGCTCAAGGAGCTGCCGCTGGTGCAGACCGCGGTGGAGCTGCAGCGCTCCGGCAAGATGCCGCCGACCGTCCTGGTGCTGGCCCGCCCGTCGGTGGTCCCGGCCCGGGACACCGAGTGCGTGGACGTCCCCGGCGGGCCGCGCAGCGAGACCTGGTTCGTCAAGGACGTGCCCGAGGCCCTGCAGAGCGCGTACCGGCTCGGCCGCTCGGCCGCCTCCTGGGGCCTGTTCGGCTACTCCACCGGCGGCAGCTGCGCGATGCGGCTGTCGATGCGCTTCCCGAACGTCTACGGCAGCGCCGCGGGCCTGCACGGCGACTTCGCGGTGCGCCAGGACCAGTACACCGGCGGCGACCTCTTCAACGGCGACAAGGCCCTGACCCAGCAGCACGACCTCGGCTGGCGGCTGCAGAACCTCCCGGCCCCGCCGCTCAACCTGCTGGTGGTCTCCACCCGCAAGGAGTCGGACTACCCGCAGACCGTCCAGTTCGTCGACCAGGCCACCCAGGTCGCGGCGGCCAATCCGCAGTTCAAGGTGGAGTCGCTGTACCTGGACGACGGCGGCCACAACTTCGACAGCTGGACGCGGGAGCTGCCGGCCTCGCTGGAGTGGCTGGGCTCCCACCTCGGCTGAGGCGTGCGGGTGATTACCCGCCGGTCGGCCCGGCCGGCCGGCGGTTCGGGGGGACGTATCGCGGCCGCCCGCCCGACCACCGGCGGGCGCCGCCCCGGATCCGCGCAGGAGGCGCCGTGCTGAGCACCAGATCGCTCTTCAACGAGATCTACCGGAACGACCAGGCCTACCAGCTGTTCTGCAGCATCGCGGCCGGCGGCGAGGACCAGGGCGGCTGGGAGAACGAGCGGATCACCGCCCTCACCCCGGACCCGGTGCTCGCCCCGAAGGTCGCCCGGCACGGCGCGGACGAGCGCAAGCACGGCCGGATCTTCACCCAGCTGCTGAACAAGCGCGGACTGCCCAAGGTGCCCGTCCCGGACGAGGCCGACTACTGCATGCTGCTGGAGCGCCAGGGCGTCGGCCTGTCCCACGAGCGGCTGCTCGGCGACGCCCCGCTGACCGACCGCGAGATCATCACCTACCTCGCGCACAGCCGGGTCACCGAGCAGCGCGCCGCCGAGCAGATGCGCCAGCTGGTCAAGGTGTACGGGGACAACCCCGACCTCGGCCGGGCGATGCGGATGATCTCCGCCGACGAGGACAACCACCTCGCCTACTGCCACGAGGAGCTGCTGCGGCTGGTCGCCGACGGCCACGGACCGTACGTCCGGCACACCCTGGAGACCTGCGCCCGCGGCGAGATCCGCACCCACCGGGACGTCGGCCTCGCCGTCACCGCCCGGATGGCGCGGATCCTGCGCTGGCCCCGCTGGCAGCTGGCCGTGGTCACCCTCGGGGTGCACGCCCTCTACCTGTACGACCGGGCCTTCGGCTGGCGCCGGATGGTCACGCTGCGGATGCCGGAGCGCCGCAACGCACTGGGCACCCCGGCCCCGCCGCACGCGGAGCCCGAGGTGCCCTGAGCCGGGACCGGTCGCCGCCTGGCGACCGATGCCCCTACTGCCTGCCGCTACCTGCCGATGATGAGGCTCATCGCCTCGGCCCGGGTGGCCGGGTCGCGCAGCTGGCCGCGCACGCAGGAGGTGATGGTCTTGGCGCCGGGCTTGCGGATGCCGCGCATCGACATGCACATGTGCTCGCACTCGACCACGACGATCGCCCCGCGCGGCTCCAGGATCCGCATCAGCGCGTCGGCCACCTGGCTGGTCAGCCGCTCCTGCACCTGCGGCCGGCGGGCGTAGACGTCGACCAGCCGGGCCAGCTTGGACAGCCCGGTGATCTTGCCGCTGGGGGACGGGATGTACCCGACGTGCGCGACGCCGCGGAACGGCACCAGGTGGTGCTCGCAGACCGAGGTCAGCTCGATGTCCTTGACCAGCACCATCTCGTCGTGGCCGAGGTCGAAGGTGGTGGTCAGGACGTCCTCGGGCTCCTGCCACAGGCCCGCGAATATCTCCTTGTAGGCCCGCGCGACCCGGGCCGGCGTCTCCAGCAGGCCCTCGCGGTCGGGATCCTCCCCGACCGCGAGCAACAGCTCACGGATGGCGTTCTCGGCCCGCTTCTGGTCGAAGGCACCGACGGCGGGCGGACCGTCGAGCGTCACCGGGTCGATCATGCGGGCCTCGCTTACTCGTGGGAAGACTCTGGCTGAACAGCACGGATGCCGCGCCTCAAGGGTACAAACCCTGGTGACGCGGCATCCATTCCTACCGGAGTGCGGCTCAGCCCTCGGTCGGCGGCTCGGCCGCCGGCAGCGGCGGGAGCTTCACGATGTCGACCGGAGCGGTGTCGGAGGCCGCGGCGCCGTTGGTGAGCGCCAGCTCCTTCGGCGACTGCACCGGCGGCCGGGTGGACGGCGTGCGACGGGCAGAGCCCGTCCAGGCCGGCCGGGCCGGGCGCTTGACGATCGGGGCGAAGATCTCGGCGATCTGCTCCTTGTTCAGGGTCTCCTTCTCCAGGAGCTCCAGAACCAGGTTGTCGAGCACGTCGCGGTTCTCGACCAGGATCTCCCAGGCCTCGTTGTGCGCGCTCTCGATGAGCTTCTTGACCTCTTCGTCGACCAGCCCGGCGACCTCTTCCGAGTAGTCGCGCTGGTGGCCCATCTCACGGCCGAGGAAGGGCTCCGAAGCGTCGTTGCCGAACTTGATCGCGCCCAGGCGCTCGGTCATGCCGTACTGGGTGACCATGGCCCGCGCCGTGGCGGTGGCCTTCTCGATGTCGTTCGAGGCACCGGTGGTCGGGTCGTGGAAGACCAGCTCCTCCGCCGCGCGCCCGCCCAGCATGTAGGCCAGCTGGTCGAGCATCTCGTTGCGGGTGGTGGAGTACTTGTCCTCCTCCGGCAGCACCATGGTGTAGCCGAGGGCCCGACCGCGGGACAGGATCGTGATCTTGTGCACCGGGTCGCTGTACTGGCAGGCCGCCGCGACCAGGGCGTGACCGCCCTCGTGGTACGCGGTGATCTTCTTCTCCTTGTCGGACATGATCCGCGTGCGCTTCTGCGGACCGGCCACGACGCGGTCGATCGCCTCGTCCAGGATGCCGTTGTCGATCAGCTTCTTGTCCGAGCGGGCGGTCAGCAGCGCGGCCTCGTTGAGCACGTTCGAGAGGTCGGCGCCGGTGAAGCCGGGGGTGCGCTTGGCGACGGCCGACATGTCGACGTCGGGCGCGATCGGCTTGCCCTTCTGGTGCACCTTGAGGATGTCCAGACGGCCCTGGAGGTCGGGACGCTCGACCGCGATCTGCCGGTCGAAGCGGCCCGGGCGCAGCAGCGCCGGGTCCAGGATGTCGGGGCGGTTGGTCGCCGCGATCAGGATCACGCCGCCCTTGACGTCGAAGCCGTCCATCTCGACCAGCAGCTGGTTGAGGGTCTGCTCGCGCTCGTCGTGGCCGCCGCCGAGACCCGCACCGCGGTGCCGGCCGACGGCGTCGATCTCGTCGACGAAGATGATCGCCGGAGCGTTCGCCTTGGCCTGCTCGAAGAGGTCGCGGACGCGGCTGGCGCCGACACCCACGAACATCTCGACGAAGTCGGAGCCGGAGATCGAGTAGAACGGCACCCCGGCCTCGCCCGCGACGGCACGCGCCAGCAGGGTCTTGCCGGTCCCGGGCGGGCCGTAGAGCAGCACACCCTTGGGGATCTTGGCGCCGACGGCCTGGAACTTGGCCGGCTCCTGGAGGAACTCCTTGATCTCGTGGAGCTCCTCGACCGCCTCGTCGGCACCCGCGACGTCCGAGAAGGTGGTCTTCGGGGTGTCCTTGGTGAGCAGCTTGGCCTTGGACTTACCGAACTGCATGACGCGCGAGCCGCCGCCCTGCATCTGGTTCATCAGGAACAGGAAGACCAGGACGATGATCACGATCGGCAGCATCGACAGCAGCAGGCTGACGAAGGTGCTCTGCTTCTCGGGACTGACCGTGTAGCCCTCGGCGAGGGTGTTCGGGTCCTTGTCGTTGATCTGGGCCTGCAGCTTGTCGGCGATCGCCACACCCTGGTCACCGATGTACGAGGCCTGGAACTTGTTGCCGGACGGGACCTTGCCCGTACCGGCGTTGGACAGCGTGGCGCCGTCCTTCAACTGGATCTTGATCGTGTTCGAGTCACCGGTGGTGATCTGCGCCGACTTGACGTTGTGCGCATCGATCGCTGCGACGACCTGCCCGGTGTCCACCGTCTTGTAGCCGTTCGAGTCCGAAACGACCTGCATCAGTACGATGACGGCGAGGACAGCCAGCACGATCCACATGATCGGCGCACGGAAGTATCGCTTGACGTCCATCCATGCGGAGCGTTGCCGCCCCGTCCCTCCTGCCACTCAGCGGCGCCGGGAGGCTTTGGGCCGCGGCGCAATCCGAATCGATGCTCATGTGAAGAGCGGTTTATTGGACCGTACCGCAGTCGCACCCACCCATGGCGGGAGCACGGCGACACGGCTCAGCTTCTTTGTCCCCCGGTCCAACGGGCGGGAACAACCCTCTGTTCCCGCCCATAGCCCGAACGGAGCCCTCAACCGCCGTAGACGTGCGGGGCGAGGGTCCCGATGAAGGGGAGGTTACGCAGCTTCTCCGCGTAGTCCAGGCCGTAGCCGACCACGAACTCGTTGGGAATGTCGAAGCCGACGTACTTCACGTCGATCTCGACCTTGGCCGCGTCCGGCTTGCGCAGCAGGGTGCAGACCTCCAGCGAGGCCGGGCCGCGCGAGCCCAGGTTGCCCAGCAGCCAGGACAGCGTCAGACCGGAGTCGATGATGTCCTCGACGATCAGGACGTCCCGACCGGCGATGTCGGTGTCCAGGTCCTTCAGGATGCGCACCACACCGGAGGACTTGGTCCCCATGCCGTACGAGGAGACGGCCATCCAGTCCATCGTGACCTGCGAGTGCAGGGTCCGGGCCAGATCGGCCATCACCATGACGGCCCCCTTGAGGACGCCGACGATCAGCAGGTCCTTGCCTGCGTAGTCCCGGTCGATTCGCTCGGCCAGCTCCTGGAGCTTGGCGTCGATCTCGTCCTTGCTGATGAGCACCTTCGCGAGGTCAGCGCCCATGTCGTTCTGGTCCACCGGGGATACGTCCTCAAACGTTCGGGGTCTGTGTGGCCGGCGGCCGGCTCCCCCGGGACGTGCCTCGCCCTCAGTCGCCCTGCCGCCGAAAGACCAGCGTGCCACACCTACGGGTGGCCTCGACGCCCCCGGGTAGGTGCAGCGGCCCCTGGCCGCGCCATCCGGTGACCAGCAGGTCCACCGTCTCCAGGTGCCGGGCGAAGAGGTCCCCGGCCGGACAGCCCGCCCGCAGCGCCGCCCGCCGCAGCACCCGGCGCCGGACGGCGGGCGGCAGTTCGGCCAGTTTCACGGCGTCCAGGGTGCCTTCGCCCGTACGGAGGTCGCGCTCGGCCAGCGAGGCCCACTGGTCGAGGGCGTCGGCGTCGTCCCGGAACAGCCGGGCGGTGCGGGCCAGCGCCTCGACCACGCCGCCGCCGAGGTGCTTCTCCAGCACCGGCAGCACCTCGTGGCGGACCCGGGAGCGGGTGTAGGCGGGATCACAGTTGTGCGGGTCGTCCCAGACCGGGATCGCCTGGGCGGAGCAGGCCTGCAGGGTGGCCGCCCGGTCCAGCTCCAGCAGCGGGCGGCGGTAGCGGCCCTTCTGGGCCGGCATCCCGGCCAGCGAGCGGGAGCCGGAGCCGCGGGCCAGGCCCAGCAGCACGGTCTCGGCCTGGTCGTCCCGGGTGTGGCCGAGCAGCACCGCGATCGCGCCGTGGCGCTCGGCGGCCTCGTCCAGGGCGGCGTAGCGGGCGTCCCGGGCGGCGGCCTCGGGGCCGCCGGCCCGGCCGACCCGCACCGGGACGGCCTCGACCGGGTCCAGGCCCAGCGAGCGCAGGCGCTCGGCGACCTGGGCGGCGCGGTCGGCGGAGCCGTCCTGGAGGCCGTGGTCGACGGTGACGGCGCCGACCCGCAGACCGATCTTGGGGGCCTCGAAGGCGGTAGCGATGGCCAGCGCCATCGAGTCCGCGCCGCCGCTGACGGCGACCAGGACCAGCGGCGAGCCGGGGGCGGCCGGGGTGCGCGGCAGCCCGGAGGGGTGGCGGGCGGCGTTGCCGATCAGGGTGGTGCCGACGGCGGCACCGACCAGCGGCGCCCCGGCGGGGCGCCCGCGGGGTTCGCGCACGGGCGCGGTGAAGGTGGTACCGGCCTCGGCGGCGAGGTCGGTGAGCGTACGGCGAACGGCCAGGCGTATCGCGGCGACGGCGGGGTGAGGGCCCACGGCGGACGACTCCTCGACGGAGGGGACAGGGCTGCGGCGGGCGGCCGGAACCGCGCACCTGGATAGCGCCGCGTTACCGGGCGCTCACAGATGGTGGCAGAAAGTGGCGGGCCGCTACGCCACCCGCGCCACCGGTACGACCACCGTCCCACGTACGGGTGAATGGAGAAACGTATCTTCACCCATCATCTGCCCGATTGGACCACTCGTACGAGCGGGTTTGACCGCCGCCGACCGACGGCGGTCCCCCGGTACTCCGGGAATGCCCGATCGGGGCCTCCCGAGGGCCTCCCGAGGGCCTCCCCGAGGGCCTCAGCGGCCGACCCGGGCGACCCAGGCGGCCGGGTCGTGGATCTCGTCCTTGGTCGGCAGGGTGTTCGGGGACGTCCACACCCGGTTGAAGCCCTCCATGCCGACCTGCTCCACCACCGCCCGGACGAACACCGCGCCGTCCTGGTACTGCCGCAGCTTGGCGTCCATGCCCAGCAGCCGGCGCAGCATCAGGTCCAGCCGGTTCGCCCCCCGGTCACGGCGCTGCTGGAACTTCTCCCGGATCTCCGCCACCGTCGGCACCACGGCCGGGCCGACGCCGTCCATCACCACGTCCGCGTGACCCTCCAGCAGCGACATCACGGCCGTGAGCCGGCCGAGGATCTCGCGCTGCGCGGGCGACTGGACGATCTCCAGCAGGTTCCCGCCGGAGGCGCTGTCCCGGCCCTCCCGGGCGCCGGTGCCCGGCAGGCCGGCGCCGAGCGAGCCCGCCGCGTCGCGCAGCCGCTCCAGCAGGGCGCCCGGGTCCACGTCCGTCTCGGCCAGGAAGGACTGCACCTCGGACTGGATGTGGTCGCGCAGCCACGGCACCGCGGTGAACTGGGTGCGGTGGGTCTCCTCGTGCAGGCAGACCCAGAGCCGGAAGTCGGACGGGTCGACGTCCAGCTCGCGCTCGACGTGCACGATGTTCGGCGCCACCAGCAGCAGCCGGCCCGGCCCCGGGCCCTCCGGGCCCAGCCGCGGCTTGTCGAACAGCGCCGCCGGGCTGTCCGGCGCCTCCAGCGAGGGCTCGGCCGGGGCGAAGGTCTCGTACTGGCCCAGCACCTTGGTGGACAGGAACGCCAGCAGCGCGCCGACCTCGATCCCGGTGGCCTTCTCCCCCACCGCCCCGAAGACGCCCGCCGCCGCGCCGGTGGCCCGCCGCGCCTGGAGCTTCTCCACCAGTGGCTGGACCACCGTGCGGAAGCCCGCCACGTTCGCCCGGACCCAGCCCGGACGGTCCACCACCAGCACCGGCGTCGCGGCGGCCGCGGCCAGACTGCTCGACCGCATCCCGGTGAACACCCGCACGTGCTCCTCGGCCTCCAGCGCGTGCCGGCGCAGCTCGGCGACGACCGCCGCCGCCTCGGCCCGGCTCACCTCCGGCCCCGGCCGCACCAACCTGGTCGCAGTAGCGACCGCGAGATTCCAGTCGACCATGTCAGCCCCGCCGCTCGCGCTCGTCATGCCCTCACCGTACGTGCTCCCCACCATCAACGGCAGCCACCCGCCACGAACACCCTGCCCGCCTCCGGGCCCGCTCGAACCCGCCCTCCACGGGCCCCCGACGGCCCGGCGGGCGCCGCCCCGGCCGCCCCTCCGGCCGACCTCCGCCGGGCGGTCGGCCGGGCGGCGGACGGGGGGAACGGAACCGGGGTCGGTCAGTGGCAGCCGCAGGAGGCGAGGCGGGCGGCGATCCGGTCCATGGCGGCGCGGGCGGTGTCCGCCGGCGCGGTGGTGCGGGTCATCACGGCGAAGGCCAGCAGGCGGCCGTCGGCGTCCACCACGGTGCCCGCGAGGGTGTTGACCCCGCTGAGGCTGCCGGTCTTGGCGCGGATCAGGCCGGCCGCGTCGGCGGCGCCGGAGCCCGAGCCGTAGCGCTTGGCCAGGGTGCCGGTGAAACCGGCCACCGGGAGGCCGGTGAGGACCGGGCGCAGCGCGGGGTGCTGGTCGGAGGAGGCCAACGCGAGGATCCGGACCAGGACGGCGGGCGGGATCCGGTTGTCCGTGTTCAGGCCGCTGCCGTCGTTGAGGACCACGCCGGTCATCGGCACGCCGAGCCTGCCGAGCTCCTTGACGACGGCGGTCGCCGCGCCCTCGTAGCCGGCCGGCTGGTGCCCGGCGAGGGCGACCTGACGGGCGATCGCCTCGGCGAGCTGGTTGTCCGAGGTGGTGAGCAGGCGCTCGACCAGCCGGGCGACGGTCGGCGAGTCGACCTTGCCGAGGACGGGGGCGTCCGCGGCGGCCGGGGAGGCGGCCGGCCTGGCCCTGCCCTCGACGGTGACGCCCTGGGCGGCGAGCATCGTGGCGAAGGCCGTGGCGGCCGCGCCCGCCGGGTCGGCGACCCGGAGCGGGGCCTCGTCCTTGCTCTTCGGGTCGACCTTGGCCTCGTCCGCCATCAGCGGGACGACCAGGGCGAGGTTCTCGTTGTCGGGCTTCCGCTGCTGGGTGCTGTCGGGGTACAGCGACAGGTCGTAGCCCAGCCGGACCGTCGTGGTCCCGGCCGCCTTGAGGGCGGTGGCGGTCTGTCGGGCGAGCTCCTCCAGCGAGGCGGGCGCGGTGTCGGCGTCGACGGGCCGGCCGCCGACCTGCACCTGGTCGGCGGGCAGCGCGGTGAGCGTCGGGTCCCCGCCGCCGACCAGGGTGATGCTGCCCGGGTCCGCGCCGCGGACCACCCGGGTGGTGAGCCGGGTGTCGGCGGGGATCAGCGACAGGGCCGCGACCGAGGTGGCCAGCTTGGTGGTGGAGGCCGGGGTGACCGGGGTGTTCTCGTCGGAGCCGTACAGGAGTTGCCCGCCGGCGGCGTCCGCGACGGCGAGGGTCACGGTGCCCAGGCTCCTGTCGGCGAGTGCGGGGGCCAGCGCCTGCTGGAGGCCCTGCGCGGTGGGGACGGCGGCCTCCGGGCCGTCCCCGGCGACGGCCAGCACGGCGCCCGCGGCGGGCACCGGGCGCGCGACCGGCGTACCGCTGACACCGCCGGCACCATCGCCACCGCCCGGCGAGGGGGACGGCTGCGCGTACGCACCGCCCCCGCCCAGCACCGCCCCGGCGACCAGAAGGGCCGCTCCGCACAGCCCCGCGGCCGTCCCCCCGCGGCGCCGCGCCGCCCCCGCCCCAGCTCCCACCGACCGGCCCCTTTCCCCAGCACTCACTCCCGTAGGAGACACTTGGATTCTGTCAGTCCCTACCTTGGAGGAACCGTTGGAATTCGACGTCCTTATCGAAATCCCGAAGGGCTCTCGTAACAAGTACGAGGTCGACCACGAGACCGGCCGTCTGCGGCTCGACCGGATGCTCTTCACGTCGACCCGTTACCCGGCCGACTACGGCTACGTCGAGGGCACGCTCGGCGAGGACGGCGACCCGCTGGACGCCCTGGTCATCCTGGACGAGCCGACCTTCCCCGGCTGCCTCATCAAGTGCCGTGCCATCGGCATGTTCCACATGACCGACGAGGCCGGCGGCGACGACAAGCTGCTGTGCGTCCCGGCGACCGACCCGCGCTGGGAGCACCTGCGCGACATCCACCACGTGTCGGAGTTCGACCGCCTGGAGATCCAGCACTTCTTCGAGGTCTACAAGGACCTGGAGCCGGGCAAGTCGGTCGAGGGCGCCAACTGGGTCGGCCGTGTCGAGGCCGAGGCCGAGGTCACCGCTTCGGTCAAGCGTCTCGCGGAGCAGGGCGGCCACTGATCCGTCGTTCCGATCTAGGTCGGGACAGCCAGGGGGCCGGGGGGCCCCGGGCCCCACCCCCGGCCCCCCCCCCCCCCGGCCGGGGGGGGGGGGGGGTGTAGGTGGGGGGGGGGGGTGGCCCCACCCCGCCAC
>NZ_JBHZCN010000052.1:23579-64958 GCF_042755465.1 Kitasatospora sp. NPDC059160
GCGTGGGTCAACGCGCGGGGGGCGTCTGGGCGCCCCAACGCGGGGGGTACGCGTTTGGGGGCGCCCCCCCGGGGGGGGGGGCCCCCGCCCCCCCCCCGCGCCCCCCCGGCCCCTGCCGTTCCGGGAGGCGTTCGAGGAGACGTTCGGGGAGGCTCAGTCCTCCAGCCGGAAGCCGACCTTCAACCCGACCTGGTAGTGCTTCACCTGGCCCTCCTCGATGTGGCCGCGGATCTCCGTGACTTCGAACCAGTCGAGGTTGCGCAGCGTCCGGGAGGCCCGCTCCACCCCGTTGCGGATGGCCGAGGCGACGCTCTCGGTCGAGGACCCGACGATCTCGGTCACCCGGTACACGTGGTCGGTCATGGCGGACTCCCTCAGCTGTGCGACGGCCCCCGTCCACCGTGCACCGCCCCCGCCCCGCCCGCACCCCGACGACGGCCGACCGAAGGCCGGCCGGAAGCCGGCCGGAAGCCGGAGCCGCCGAGGCGCTTCCCAGGGCGTGTCTGACAATTCCCGCCGGGCGTGCGACGCCGGGGCACGCACCTCGCCGCGTTGTCGTCGGTCGCCAATGCGCTGCATTGGGCTCCCTCCTCCGCCTTGCGATGCACGCACCCCAACGCCGCGCGCTGATCCGACGCGAATGGTCAGACACGCCCTAGAAGGCCGCGCGGACCTCGCCGACCGGGGCGCCGCCGCCGAACAGCGGGGCCGCGCCGATCCGCTCGACCGCGTCGTCCGCGCCGGTCACCCCGAGCCGGCGCAGCGCCGCCGCCAGCACCGGGCCGCGGGCCCGCTCGGAGCCGTCGTCGATCTTGAAGGCGAGGGCCCGGCCGTCCGCCAGCGCGACCACCTGGACGGCCTCGGCGCCCATCTTGGAGAGCGCGCCCGGAACGGACCGCATCAGCAGGGTGTCGGCCCGGCGGGTGCCGGCCACGTACTCGGGGTGGGCGCGCATCGCGTCGGCCACCCGCCGCTGCGCGGTGCCCTCCCCGGCCAGCACCAGGCGGCGGTAGCCGCGGGCCAGGCCGGTCAGCGTGACGGCGAGCAGCGGGGCGCCGCAGCCGTCCACCCCGGTGTGCGCCGGGGTCTCGCCGGTGCCCTCGGCGAGGGCCTCGCGGGCCAGCTCCTGGATCGGGTGCGCCGGGTCGAGGTACGTCTCGGTGTCCCAGCCGTTGGCGACGCACGCGGCCAGCCAGCCGGCGTGCTTGCCGGAGCAGTCCATCAGGATCGGGGCGCGCCGTCCGCCGGCGGCGAGCAGCAGCTCCGCCTCGGTCTCGTCCAGGGGCAGGTCGGCCGGGGTGCGCAGGGCGGACTCGTCGAGGCCGGCGGAGCTCAGGATGGCCCGTACGCCGTCGAGGTGAAACGATTCCGCGGAATGGCTGGAGGCCGCCAGGGCCAGCAGCTCGCCCTCGATCGCCAGCCCGGCCCGCAGGGTCGCCATCGCCTGGAACGGCTTGGCCGTCGAGCGGGGGAAGACCGGCGCGTCGGGGTCGCCGAGCGCGAACTCCACCGAACCGTCGGCGGCCAGCAGGACCAGGGAGCCGTGGTGCCGGCCCTCGGTGAAGCCCGAGCGTATGACCTCGGCGAGCACGGGCGGGGTGGCGGACTGGGACATCGCGGAGCCTTCCGGGGGCGAGGGTGGGCCGGGAGGAAGCCGGACCCCACCCACCCCGCGACGACTCACCCGGTCTAGAGCGGCCTCTCCGAGAGCAGGTCGTCGACCCGTGCTTCCCCATCACGGTACCTGCGGGTGATCTCGGCGTTGCAACCGTCCGCCGTCCGCAGCAGCCGCTGGCGGCGGCCGGACACCTCGCGCTCGTGGGCGCGCAGCCGCTCCAGGGCGGCCAGCAGCTCCTCCGCCGGGTGGGCCGCCAGGTCGGCGAGCTGGACGTCGCCCATCAGCGCGTCCGCCTCCAGCTGGGACTCCTGGGTGCGCGGCGGGCCGAGGGTGACGTGCCGGGCCGAGCGCCGCACCGTGGAGGGCGCGTCGGTCAGGATGGCCGGCAGCCGGTCCAGCAGGTCGCCGCCGGGCTCCTCGCCGGCCGCCGGGGACGGGTGGGCGGGGCCGCCGCCGGGGCGCCGGTCGAGCTCGGCGCGCAGGATGTCCATCCGCCCGTGCAGCAGCCGCCGCAGGTAGGACAGGTCGGCCTCCTGCGCCAGGGTCTCCCGGCGCAGGATCCGCAGCTGATCCAGGCCCAGCGCCTCCAGGTCCGGCTCGCCGTCCCGGACGGCCGTCCAGGACCGGTCCCCGGCGGCCTGCGCCACCGGTCCGGAACGGCTCCACGCCGCGCTGCTCGCGTCCATCATCCAGCCCACCTGCCGTCGTCCGATCCCGCCCGCTCGCGGCACCCCGTCCCTGCCGCCGGCCCGGCCCGTCCCCCGACGGGCTCGTGCGTCCCGTCCGTTGGCACGCCCGGGGGCCCCGAAGGGTTCCACTCCCCGGCCGGGACCACCCGCCGGGGCGACCCCGACAGAACGCCTGACCTACCGGCTCGACCGCCCGGCCGAACCCGGCCCGGTGCGGCGGACCTCCAGGCGCGCCGGGCCTTCGTGCGGTCCCCCAGCGTGCCACCCCACCCGGCGCGCGCGCACCGCCCGTGCACCCGAACGGCCCCCTGGCGAACGGGGGTGGCTGATATGACCGGGCCTTTCCGCAGCAGGAGCAGCGCCCGAACCTGCGCAGGCGCGCACTGCACGGCGTGCGCCACCCTTGTGCGCGCCCCAGGTGTACGCCCCCGGATTCCCCCGAGACCCCACGGGGCGCCCCGGTGCTCCGGCACAATGGCGGCATGCGAGCAGTGGTGCAGCGAGTGACCGAGGCCCGGGTGACCGTGGCCGGAGAGACCGTCGGCGCGATCGAGGGGCCAGGGCTCTGCGTCCTGGTCGGCGTGACCCACGAGGACACCCCGGCCAAGGCGGCCCAACTGGCCCGCAAACTCTGGACGCTGCGGATCCTGCCGGTCGACGGCGAGGGCGTGGAGCAGAGTTGCTCGGACATCGGCGGCCCGCTGCTGGTGATCAGCCAGTTCACCCTCTACGGCGACGCCCGCAAGGGCCGCCGGCCCACCTGGACCGCCGCCGCCCCCGGGCCGGTCGCCGAGCCGCTGGTGGACGAGGTGGTGGCCCAACTGCGCGCGCTGGGCGCCAAGGTGGAGACGGGCCGGTTCGGCGCCGACATGCAGGTGGCGCTGGTGAACGACGGCCCGTTCACCGTCCTCGTCGAGGTCTGAGGCCCGGAGGGCCCGAGGGCCGGGCCCCGGGCCGGTGTGCCGTGAGGCCCCGGCCCCGCCCCGGCTCCGCCCCGGACCCTGCCCGGCCTACTGCGGGACGATCACGTCCTGGGTGCCCGGCACCGTGCCGGCCAGCAGCACCGCGTCCACCGGCACGTTCCGCTTGACGACCGCCAGCGCGATCGGCCCCAGCTCGTGGTGCCGGGCCGAGGAGGTCACGAGGCCCAGCGCCCGGCCGTCCGGGTCGGAGGCCAGCCGCACCTCGGTGCCGTGCGGGGGCAGCGTCTCCTCGGTGCCGTCCAGGTGCAGGAAGACCAGCCGGCGCGGCGGGCGGCCCAGGTTGTGCACCCGGGCGACGGTCTCCTGGCCGCGGTAGCAGCCCTTCTGCAGGTGGACGGCGGTGCGCAGCCAGTCCACCTCGTGCGGGATGGTCCGGTGGTCGGTCTCGAAGCCGAGCCGGGGCCGGTGGCCCTCGATTCGCAGCGCCTCGTAGGCCCAGACACCGGCCGCCGGGCCGTACCCGGCGGTGCGCTCCGCCAGCTCGGCGCGCGGCACGAACAGGTCGCGGCCGTACGGGAGTTCGCGGACGGCGGCGGCGCCCTCGACGGAGCCGGTGGAGCCGGCCGGCAGGTGGACCACGGCGTAGTCGGCGGTCGCGTCGACGACCTCCACCTGGTAGAGGAACTTCATGCTCTCCAGGTAGCCGATCAGCGCCTCCTGGGTGCCGGGCTCGACGTGCGCCCAGGTGGTGGTGCCGTCGTCGACCAGGTAGAGGGCGTGCTCGACGTGCCCGTTCGGGGAGAGCACCAGCGCCTCGGTGGCGTGCTGTGGCTCCAGCCCGCTGACGTGCTGGGTGAGCAGCAGGTGCAGCCAGGCGAGGCGGTCCGCACCGGTGACGGTGAGCACACCGCGGTGCGAGAGGTCGACGAAGCCGGTGCCCCGGGACAGGTTCCGTTGCTCGCGGAAGATGTCGCCGTAGTGGGCGGCGACGCCTTCGTCGGCCCCCTCGGCGGGGACGGCTCCGGGCAGGGCAAGCAGCGGGCTCTTCACACCGGTCATACCGGCCAGCTTACGACCGCTCGTCGGCCCGCCCGGCGGCGCAGTCGGCGCAGCGGCCGAAGATGGCGAAATGCTTGAGGTCGGTGTCGAAGCCGTGCTGCTCGCGCAGCCGGTCGACCAGCGGCTGGGCGATCTCGGTGTCGGTCTCGGTGACCTTCTCGCAGTCCCGGCAGACCAGGTGGAGGTGGTGGTGGCGGCCGGCCAGGTGGTAGGTCGGGGCGCCGTGGCCGAGGTGGGCGTGCGAGACCAGGCCCAGCTCCTCCAGCAGCTCCAGGGTCCGGTAGACGGTGGAGATGTTGATGCCGCTGGCGGTCTTGCGGACGTGGCAGAGGATGTCGTCGGGGGTGGCGTGGTCGAGGGCGTCCACGGCCTCCAGCACCAGCTGCCGCTGCGGCGTGAGGCGGTAGCCGCGCTCGCGCAGGTCGGTCTTCCAGTCGCCCGAGAGCTGCCAGTCGGTGGTGCCGGTGTCCGCCACGGTTTCTGTCCCTGCCAAGGTCGGGGGTCCTGGGACAAGTGTAGGGACCGGCCGGCGGCCGGTCCCTACCTCGTGCGCAGAACGTCCCGGGACGGGCCTACTTGAAGAAGGCGATGCCGTCGTCCGGCAGGTCGTTGATGTCCTTGATCAGCTGGGCCGGGCTGAGCACCTTCTTGAGCTGCGCGGACATGTACGGGCGCAGCGGCACGTTCGGGGCGGCCTTCTCGCCGACCCAGAGCAGCTCGCCGTTGACGAAGCCGTACAGCCGCTTGCCGCCGGAGTACTCCGGGGAGCCCTCGATCCGGGCCACCGCGTCGGTCGAGACGTCGACCTGCGGCTTGCCGTCGGCCAGCTCGCCGTACCAGATCTCGACCGTGCCGTCGTCGCGGACCGAGGAGATCTCGATCCCGCGGACGCCGCTGGTGCCGTCGTGGTTGCTGGTGATGCGCCAGAAGGCGTGCTCGTTCTCCAGCGGACGGACCTTCTCGCCCTCCTCGTCCAGCACCCAGGTACGGGAGCGGAACTCCAGGAAGGGGCGGCCGTCGTGGCGGATCACGATCTCCTGGCCGAAGTTGCACTTCTCCGTGCCGGGGAAGTCATAGACGCCCGCGCCCTCCCAGGTACCGAGGAGGAAGGCGAGCGGGACGACGTCCCTGTGGAGGTCAGAGGGGATCTCGATCATGTTCCTGGTCGCTGTCGTGGTCGGTGCGGTCTGCCTCAACCGTACGGCAGGGTCAGCGCTGGCCCTGGTACAGCTTCATCACCGAGAAGATGGCGAACCAGGTGATCAGCACGGCCATCAGGGCCAGCAGACCGTCGAAGAAGATTTCCAGACCGGACACGGGGGGCTCCCAGGCGGCGACAGTGTGGTGGATTTTGCTCGCGCCCACTCTATCCGGAGGGCTACGGTCGGTCGCGGTGAGCCCCACCACGGCGGCTTCCGCGCCGCAGCGTAGCCGCCGCGCCGCCTCCCCCGGGGCGCCGTTCAAGGTTTGCCCACGGGATTCCACGATGACGGCGGACGGGGGCGGCGGGACCTCTAAGGTGGCGCCATGTCGAAGAAGCTCGTCATCAAGGTGACCGCCGGTGCGGACGCGCCCGAGCGGTGCTCACAGGCCTTCACGGTGGCGGCCGTGGCCGTCGCCAGCGGGATCGACGTCTCGCTGTGGCTGACCGGGGAGTCCTCCTGGTTCGCGGTGCCGGGGAGGGCCGCCGAGTTCGAGCTGCCGCACGCCGCACCGCTGCCGGACCTGCTGGAGTCGATCCTGGCCTCCGGCTCGGTGACGCTGTGCACCCAGTGCGCGGCCCGGCGCGGGATCACCCAGAAGGACACCGTCGAGGGCGTCCGGATCGCGGGGGCGCAGGTCTTCGTCAGCGAGATCATGGCGGACAACGTCCAGGCGCTCGTCTACTGACGCCCTACGGGCGTTCCTCGCGGTCGGGGCGGTCCCGGTCGGGGCGGTCCCGGTCGTGGCCGGGCTCGTCCCACTTCGGGTCCTCCCAGCGCGGGTCGTTCCACCAGTCGTCGTCCGGGTCCCGCTTGTTGGCGAACACCGCGGCGGCCGGCGGGATGACCATCGCGACCACGCACAGTCCCACCGCGGCTCCCACCGAGAAGAACCGCACCACGCCCCAGGCCAGGACGAACAGGCCCAGGCACACGCCCATCATGGCGTAGTAGTAGCGCCGCCGGCGCCTCGTCTGCACGTCTTCCACGGTACGACCGAGGGCCCCCGCGCGGCAGGGGCCCTCGGCGTGATCGTCCGTGCCGGTCAGACCGCGATCGCGACCTCGACGGCGGTGCCCTGGGAGGCCACCACCTGACGGTCCACGGTCTGGCCCGGGACCAGCGCCCGCAGGGTCCACTTGCCCGGGCGGGCGAAGAACCGGAACTGGCCGGTCGCCGAGGTGGGCACCTCGGCCGTGAACTCGTTGTTCTCGTCCAGCAGCCGGACGTAGCCGTTGACCGGCTCGCCGTCGCGGGTCACCGAACCCTGGATGATCGTCTCGTTCGCCACGTCAACTCCTGCCAGGTCCGGCCCGCCGGCCTTCGCACCGCACATGTCTGTCTCCTTCTGACTTACGGGTCGAGCCGGGGGGCTCAGTTGCTGCCGAGCTCGATCGGCACGCCGACCAGGCTGCCGTACTCGGTCCACGAGCCGTCGTAGTTCTTCACGTTCTCCTGGCCGAGCAGCTCGTGCAGCACGAACCAGGTGAGCGCGGAGCGCTCGCCGATCCGGCAGTAGGCGATGGTGTCCTTCGCCAGGTCGATGCCCTCGGCCTCGTAGAGGGCCTTGAGCTCGTCGTCGCTCTTGAAGGTGCCGTCGTCGTTGGCGTTCTTCGCCCACGGGATGTTGCGGGCGCTCGGCACGTGGCCGGGGCGCTGCGACTGCTCCTGCGGGAGGTGGGCCGGGGCGAGCAGCTTGCCGGAGAACTCGTCGGGCGAGCGGACGTCGACCAGGTTGAGGGTGCCGATGGCGGCGATCACGTCGTCGCGGAAGGCGCGGATCGAGGAGTCCACGGCCTGCGCCTGGTACGCGGTGGCCGGGCGGGCCGGGACCTCGGCGACCAGGTCGCGGGAGTCCAGCTCCCACTTCTTGCGGCCGCCGTCCAGCAGGCGGACGTCGCCGTGGCCGTACAGCTTGAAGTACCAGTAGGCGTACGAGGCGAACCAGTTGTTGTTGCCGCCGTACAGGACGACGGTGTCGTCGTTGGCGATGCCCTTGGCGCTGAGCAGCGCCTCGAAGCCGGCCTGGTCGATGAAGTCGCGGCGGACCGGGTCCTGGAGGTCCTGCTTCCAGTCGATCCGGACGGCGTTGCGGATGTGGTTCTTGTCGTACGCGGAGGTGTCCTCGTCGACCTCGACGATGACGACCTTCGGGTCGTCCAGGCGGGCCTGGACCCAGTCGGCGTCGACCAGGACGTCGCTGCGGCTCATGGTGGTGTTCTCCATCCGAGGGCGGTTTGCGGAAGGTGCTGCTCAGCTGCTCAGCGGGGGTGCTGCCGGGGTACTGCCGGGGTGCCCGAACGGAGGCGGTCCGAAATCCTGTCCGAATGATGGGACGGAGGAGGAGAACCGGGACGACCGGGCGGAGGACTGCGGAGCACGGCGGGGACCATCGGCCCCGAGGGCCGGACGAGGTCACCGGAAGGTCGGCGGCGGGCACGAACTGCCCTGCCAGGATGCCGACTCAGCGCATTCGACACAGACAGGCGGCCACGCGGCACAGGTCGACCGCCCGCCGCTTCGTGAGATCCGTCTGTCGCTTCATGCCGACGATGCTAAGGACACCAGAGGCCCGCTGTCATCAGCGTATCGAATGCCGAGACCAGAACGACCGGATACTGGGATTCGCCCTGGGCGCGGCCCGCCGGGCGCCGGGCGGGCCCCCGCCGACGGCCCACAACGGGCGGAAACGACACCGCCCCGCGGTCCGCGCTGGACAGCGCGTCTCGCGGAGCGGAACGGGGGGTGCCCCTTCGGAACGGCCGGCGGCGGCCGGCGGGCGGGCAGCGGACGGGCGGCGGGTCAGCCCAGCAGCTTGACGTCCTTGCCCTCGAAGGACAGCTGGAGGCCCTCCGGCAGCGGCGCCACGCCGTCCTTCGCGGCCAGCTGGAGGCCGGCCGGCATCGAGTCCAGGGTGAAGCTCGCCGGCTCGATCTTCCGGTTGCCCAGCCCGGCGACCATCTCGGCCAGCGAGCTCAGCTTGAGACCGTCCACGGTGATGGTGTTGCCCGTGTTGTGCACGGTGGCCTCACCCACCGAGACCGGACCCAGCGAGGCCTTGACCTTGCCCGGGCCGCCGTAGGACAGGCTCAACCGGGCGTTGCCGCCGACCGGCAGCGAGGCGCCGCCCATCAGCTGGGAGGCCGGGGGCAGCAGCTGGGCGAGGTCCTGGTAGCTGATCACTCCGCTGCCGGCGCCGCTGTCCACGGTGGCGCTGTTCAGGCTGTCGCTCACCTCGACCCCGGACAGCTTCGCCTTGAAGGAGTGCAGCGCCACCTGCTGCCCGTTGTTCCGGACGGTCAGCCCGTCCGAGGAGATCCGGACGTCGTCCAGCTTCTTCGAGACCACCTGGGTGAGGAACGGGAAGCCCTCGATCGTGACGTCCGGCCGCTGGCTCATCCGGCCGTTCTTCACCAGCTGGTCGGCGGCCTCGTCCTCGGCCACGCCGACCGCGATCCGGTCCGCGCCCACCAGCAGCCCGGAGAGCACCACCAGGCCGATCGTCGCCTTCAGCCATCCGCGCATCGTGTCCCCCGTCGTCGCCGGTCGCCGTCGTCCGTCCCGGAGCCGCGCCGGGCGCGACCCTCCCGCACGACCGTACGACGTCCCGCCCCGGACGGTGGTTCCGGGGCGGGACGCGGTCGTGACGTACCCGACTCAGCCGGCCAGCAGCCCGGTGGCCATCCAGATCAGCGGCGCGGCCACCGCCAGCGGCAGCGCCACGCCCGCCGTCATGTGCACGAAGCGGGACGGGAAGTCGTACGCCGCGACCCGGCGGCCGACCAGCGCCCCCAGGCCGGCGAGCACGCCCAGCGCCGGCGGCGCACCCACCAGCAGGCCCAGCAGCACCGCGGCGACCACACCCAGCACCGGGCCCAGCTGCTTCGGCCCGGGCAGCGGAGCCGCCGCCAGCACGGTGGCCAGCGCGACCGCGCCCACCCCCGCCGGCACCCAGTCGGCCAGCAGCAGCGTGGTGCACAGCGCCGTCACCACGGTGGCCGAACCCAGCACGGTCAGCGCGTAGAACCGCTCCTTCGGGTCCGAAGGGCGGAACGTCTGGAGCACCAGCACCAGCAGGAAGAACCCGCCCAGGGCGCCCACCACGGCCGCCGCACCGCTGTCGGCGTCCGCCAGCAGCACCGCCACGTCGGCGGTGAGCCCGGACAGCACGGCCAGCAGGATGCCCTGCCGGGCCGGCCACATGCCGTTCAGCCGGAACCAGCCGGCCGCCGTGAGCAGCTGCAGCGCCGCCACCACCAGGGCCAGCGCCACCTGCCCCAGCGCGGCACCGCCGGCCAGCAGCGCGGCCACGGCGGCGGTGATCAGGGCGGGCTGGAGGCCCGGGTCGATGATCGGCGAACCGGTCCGACCGCCCGGGGTCGCGGCCGCCGCCGGGGGCTGGGCCCCCGGGAACGGGAGGCCCGGCACCGGCTGCGCCGGGACGGCGCCGTACGCCGGGACGGCGGGCAGGTCCGGGCGCTTGAGCGTCATGGTAGGCGGGTCGAAGCCCGGCCCGGCGCCGGGCGCCCCGACGGGCGGCGCGGGCGGCATGCCGCCGGGCGGCACCGCGGCCGCGGGATGCCCGACCGGCGCGCCCTGCGGGGTACCGTGCTGCGGGAAACCCTGCTGCGGGGCGGTCCGCGGCGCCGGGGCGGGCGCCCCGGCCGGGGCCGCGTGCCGCGCCCGGGAGGGCGGCGGCGGGGCCTGCGGCGGGTACGACTGCGGGTACGGCTGCGCGGCCGGGGGCTGCTGCACCGGCGGCCGGCCGTACTGCGGCGGCGGGGCGACCGGCATCGCGCCGGAGACCGTCACCGGCGGCAGCAGCGTGGTGGCCGCCGCGTCGTCCAGCGGCGGGACGGGCGGGAGCAGCGTGGTCGCCGCGTCGTCCAGCGGGGGCACCGGCGGCAGCAGGGTGGTCGCGGCCGCGTCGTCCAGGGCGGGCACCGGCGGCAGCACGGTGGTGGCGTCGGCGTCGTCCACCGGATAGCCGTACGGGTGCTGCGGGTGCCGCGGCGCGTGCTGCTGCTGGTACTGCTGCGGATGCGGATAGGGCTGCTGCGGCTGCTGCTGCCAGTTGCCGTGGCCGCCGCCGTGGTTCGGGTCGTTCATGTCCGTCACGCCGCTCAGCCTCCCGCGAACGGCGGGAGGATCTCGACCGTCCCGCCCTCGGTCAGGGCCACCGTCGCGTGGTCCCGGCCGCCGACCTGCGCGCCGTCGACCAGGTACGAGCAGTGCCCGAGCAGCTGGACGAGCTTCGGCCGGTCGGCGTGCCGCTGCCGGGCCGCGGCCAGCGCCTCCGCCAGGGTCGCCGCCTCGTACGGCTCCTCGGCCAGCCCGGCCTCGGACTTCGCCGCCGCCCAGTAGCGGATCGTCCCGCGCGCCCGGGCGCCGCTCGCGGGCTCGGTGGTCGCGCCCATCGGGCCACCCCATTCCGTTCGTCCTCGCCCGGCCCCGGTGACCCGGTCCGGCTCGCCACCGGAGCGTGCCCCGACCACCCGAACGATGGACCCGGGCAGCGCCGCCGATGTGCGTCCCATGATGGCGTGTCCGCCGGTGCGAGCGGCAATCGCCCTGGCCCGACCGGCCCGCAGCGGCGCTCGAAGCTGTGGCCAGGCTCACCCGGCGCACGCCCGGATTGGGCGAACCGTCGGATTCGCGCACTCCCGGCACGCGGAGCGGTCGGCTATCCTCGACCTCCAAGAGGGATCCGGGCAGAGTCGCCCCCGGGTCCTTTTGTGCTTTCAGGACGCCAGTACGGACGTTCGTGCGATTCGTCGGCCCACCCCCGGCGCGTCGCGGGAACCGCCCCGCTCTCGCGGCACAAGGACGTGCCGGGCCTGCCGGGGTGTCGCCACCCGGCACCGGGCCGCCACCCGGGACCGGACCAGACCGGAGGGTTCGCGGGATGAACAGGGCAGAAACGGTGCGCCGCGGGTTGCGGGACCCCCGGTGCGCCGAGTGCTCCCACGAGACCCCCGGGGCGTCCTTCCCCCTCCCCTCAGCACCTGCGCCCACCGGCTGCGGCGGCAGCCTGGGCGCGACCGCGACGACCCGGAAAGGGGACCCCCGGGTATGAGTTCACTCCTCCTCCTCACCAACGCACTGCAGCCGTCCGCCGAAGTGCTACCGGCCCTCGGCCTGCTGCTGCACAACGTCCGGGTGGCCCCCGCCGAGGGATCCGCCCTGGTCGACACCCCCAGCGCGGACGTCATCCTGGTCGACGGCCGGCGCGACCTGCCGCAGATCCGCAGCCTGTGCCAGCTGCTGCGCTCCACCGGCATCGGCTCCCCGCTGATCCTGGTGGTCACCGAGGGCGGCCTGGCCGCCGTGACCGCCGAGTGGGGCATCGACGACGTCCTGCTGGACACCGCCGGCCCGGCCGAGGTCGAGGCCCGGCTGCGGCTCGCACTGGGCCGCCTCCAGGTCGCCGCCGACGACAGCCCGATGGAGATCCGCAACGGCGACCTCTCGGTCGACGAGGCCACCTACTCCGCCAAGCTCAAGGGCCGGGCGCTCGACCTCACCTTCAAGGAGTTCGAGCTGCTCAAGTACCTCGCCCAGCACCCCGGCCGGGTCTTCACCCGGGCCCAGCTGCTCCAGGAGGTCTGGGGCTACGACTACTTCGGCGGCACCCGCACGGTGGACGTGCACGTCCGGCGGCTGCGCGCCAAGCTCGGCGTGGAGAACGAACAGCTGATCGGCACCGTGCGCAACGTCGGCTACCGCTTCGTCGTCCCCGAGAAGGCCGACAAGAGCGAGCGTCCGGACCTCGCCCAGCGCCCCTCGGCCCCACTGGAGGCCTGACGGGGACCGGCCCGGGGAGCCGGGCGGGCCGGGCGGGCCGTCGGCCCGTCCGGCTCGTCCGGATTGCTCCCGGTCCCGCCCCGGAACGGCCCCAGCTCCCACTGCCGCCCCGGGGACCACACGCGTAGACTCCCCCCGTGGCCAAGGTGACGCGCGACGATGTAGCCCGACTGGCTGGGACCTCGACCGCGGTCGTCAGCTACGTGATCAACAACGGGCCGCGCCCGGTCGCGCCCGCGACCCGGGAGAAGGTCCTCGCGGCGATCGAACAGCTCGGCTACCGGCCGAACAGCGTCGCCCAGGCGATGGCCTCCCGCCGGACCAACCTGATCGGCATGGTCGTCCCGGACGCCCGCCAGCCCTTCTTCGCCGAGATGGCCCACGCCGTCGAACGGGCCGCCTCCGAGCGCGGCAAGCTCGTCCTGATCGGCAACTCCGACTACGTCGACGACCGCGAGGTCCACTACGTCCGCGCCTTCCTCGGCATGCGGGTCTCCGGGCTGATCCTGGTCAGCCAGGGCCCCTCCCAGCGCGCCGCCGAGGAGTTCGCCGCGATGGAGGGCGCGAAGGTGGTGCTGCTGCACCGCCGCCCCGAGGCGATCGACGACGTCGCGGTGGTCACCGACGACGTGGGCGGCGCCGAGGCCGTCGTGCGCCACCTGCTGGAGGTGCACGGGCACCCGTACGTGGCCTGCTTCGGCGGCCCGGTGGAGTCCCCCGCCCCCGGCGACCCGGTCATCGACCACGTCGAGGGCTGGCAGCGCGCCATGGACGCCCACGGCATCCCCACCGAGCCGCACCTGATCGACGCCCCCTTCCACCGCTACGGCGCGTACGACGTCGCGCTGCGGCTGCTGCGCTCGCCCGACCGGCCGCGGGCCGTCTTCTGCTCCACCGACGACCAGGCGATCGGCGTGCTGCGGGCCGCCCGCGAGGTCGGCCTGCGCGTCCCCGAGGACCTCGCGGTGGCCGGCTTCGACGACGTGCCCGAGGCCGCGCTCGCCGACCCGCCGCTGACCACCGTCGCCTCCGACCGCGACGCGATGGCCCGGGCCGCCGTGGACCTGGTGCTGGACGACTCGCTGATGGTGCCCGGTTCGGACACCGAGCGGGTCCGCAAGTTCCCGTCCCGCCTGGTCATCCGCCGTTCCTGCGGCTGCGACGGGGCCGCACCCGACCGGGCCCCGCTGGACTAGCCGGAGCGGAACCGCCGGTTCCGCTCCAAGAGCTGCCTGACCAGGCTTTATGAGAAGTCAACGGGCTTCTCGCCGCGTTCTGAGCCGCTTCTCATCCCGTCCTCATCCACCGGGCGGAACTTGGTCGGCATGAGCGAACAGCGGCACAACCCCAGCGAGCAGTACGGTCCGTACGAGCCCCGCGTCATCGAGGGCACCGTGCTGGGCTCCGACACCGACGGCACCGACCCGCGCACCGACCCGCGCACCGGGTACGGCCACCACCAGGACGGCACCGACCCGTACTCCGGGTACGGCCAGCACCAGGACCACTCCGGTGCCGCCTTCGGCGCGACGCCCCCGCCGCCGCCGATGCCGCCCGAGCCCCCGACGCTGCTCGGCCACCCCTCCGACTCCGAGGGCCCCGGCCGCCACGGCGGCCGGGCCCGGCGCGGACTGCTGCGCGGGCGGCTCGCCCTGGTGACCGCCGTCGCCGCGATCGCCGCCGTCATCGGCGGGGTCACCGGCGGGGTCATCGCCGCCGACCGGCAGTCCTCCGACAACCGGGTCGGAACGATCGCCAGCCCCGTCTCCGCCCGCACCGACGGCACCGCCAACGTGCCCGCCATCGCCGCCGCCGTCTCGCCCAGCGTCGTCCAGATCACCGTCAAGGAGAGCAACGGCACCGCCACCGGCACCGGCGTCGTCCTCAACGCCGACGGCCAGATCCTCACCAACTTCCACGTGATCGACGGCGCGTCGGCCGGCGGCCGGATCACCGTCACCTTCAAGGACGGCTCCACCGCCCCCGCCACCGTGACCGGCACCGACAAGAACCTCGACGTCGCCGTGATCACCGCCGGCGGAGCCAAGAACCTCACCCCCGCCGTCCTCGGCGACTCCTCCACCGTCGCCATCGGCGACCCGGTCGTCGCCATCGGCAACCCCGACGGCCTCACCGGCACCGTCACCTCCGGCATCATCAGCGCCGAGAACCGCGACGTCACCGTCCAGCTCGACGAGGGCTCCACCAGTGGCAACGGCGGCTTCGGCCTCCCGTTCCTGCCCGGCGTGCCCGGCCTGCGCGGCGGCGGCGCCCAGCAGCAGCAGAACAGCGGCAGCAGCACCACCTACAAGGCCTTCCAGACCGACGCCGCCCTCAACCCCGGCAACTCCGGCGGCCCGCTGATCAACGCCAACGGCCAGGTCATCGCCATCAACTCGGCGATGTACGCGCCCAGCGGCTCCGGCTCCTCGGGCAGCAGCGGCGCCGGCAGCGTCGGCCTCGGCTTCGCCATCCCGATGAACGACATCAAGCAGGTCCTCCCGAAGCTCGAATCCGGCCAGAGCCTGTGAGCCACAATCCGTAGGAACCGGTGAACGTCCGCGAGGCGGACAATTGCCACCAGCAGCAGACCCAGCAGACCCGACAGCGGGCCCTCCACCCGACGAGAAAGGGCAGCAGCCCATGACCCCGTCCGCCGACGACCGCACCCCCGCCGAGGCCGGCCACCCCTCCGCCCGGCTCCTCGTGGTCGACGACGAACCCGCCCTCCGGGACGCCCTGGAGAGCAGCCTCGCCTTCGAGGGCTACGAGGTCGCCACCGCCACCGACGGCTACGAGGCCCTGGAGTCCGTCGAGCGCGACAAGCCCGATCTCGTCCTGCTGGACATCATGATGCCCCGGATGGACGGCCTCACCGCCGTCCGCCGGATGCGCTCCCGCGGCGACACCGTCCCCGTCCTGATGCTCACCGCCCGCGACGCCGTCGGCGACCGCGTCACCGGGCTCGACGTCGGCGCCGACGACTACCTCGCCAAGCCCTTCGAACTCGACGAACTCCTCGCCCGCGTCCGCGCCCTGCTGCGCCGCAACGCCCTCGCCACCGAGGCCGCCGCCCGCGCCGCCGCCGAGGACGACAGCGAGGTCCTCGCCTTCGCCGACCTGCGGATGAACACCGCCACCCGCGAGGTCACCCGCGGCGGCAAGCCCGTCGAACTCACCCGCACCGAGTTCATGCTGCTGGAGATGTTCCTCTCCCACCCCCGGCAGGTCCTCACCCGCGAACAGATCCTCAAGGCGGTCTGGGGCTTCGACTTCGAGCCCTCCTCCAACTCCCTGGACGTGTACGTCATGTACCTGCGCCGCAAGACCGAGCAGGGCGGCATGCCGCGCCTCATCCAGACCGTCCGCGGCGTCGGCTACGCCCTCCGCCCGGCCGCCGGCACCAGCGCGTGAACGCTGTTCCGCCCCCGCCGCTGGCCCCGCCGCGGGTGGTGCCCGGCAGACGCCAGCGCGTGGTCCAGTGGTACCGCTCCCGCTCGCTGCGCGGCCGCCTCACCTTCATGAGCGCGGCCGCCGTGGCCGTGGCCATCGCGCTGTCGGCGCTGGCCTGCTGGTTCATCGTGGACAAGCAGCTGTACAGCCAGGTCAAGACCGACCTGGTCAGCGCACCCCCCGCCATGGTCGGGAAGAACCTCAACCTGTACGCGAACCCGGAAGCCGCGCTCGCCGCCAACCAACCCCGCCCTGGCACACCGGAGTTCAGCGGTGCGGCACCCCGCGACACCCAGTTCGTGACCCCGAACGGCGTGGGCCTGCCCCCCGGCTCGAACCGGGCGATCGTGATCAAGCCGGAGGACGCCGCCGCGTTCCAGCTCAAGCCCGGCCAGTACATCGTCCGGGACGGGCACTACACGAACGGCGACCCGGCGCTCGTCCGGCTCAGCTCCGTGCAGCACGTCTCGCAGCCCACCGTCGCCATGGTCGCGACCCCGACCCAGCCCATCGAGGAATCCCTCCAGGGCCTCGCCATCCTCCTCGGCGCCGTCTCCCTCGGCGGCATCCTGCTCGCCGCCGTCGCGGGCCGCCTGGTCGCCCACTCCTCCCTCAAGCCGGTCGACCAACTCACCGACGCCGTCGAGCACATCGCCCGCACCGAGGAGGTCGGCAGCACCATCCCCGTGAACGGGGACGACGAGATCGCCCGACTCTCCACGTCCTTCAACTCGATGAGCACCGCCCTCGCCAACTCCCGCGAGCGCCAGACCCGGCTGATCGCCGACGCGGGCCACGAGCTGCGCACGCCGCTCACCTCCCTGCGCACCAACGTCGACCTGCTGATCCGCAGCAACGACACCGGCCGCCCGCTGCCCCCGGCGACCAAGACCAAGCTGCTGGGCAACATGAAGGCCCAGATGCAGGAACTCACCGTGCTGATCGGCGACCTGCTCCAGCTCTCCCGCCCCGACACCCCGAAGGCCGGCCCGAACCTGACCGTGGTCGCCCTGCACGAGATCGCCGGGCGCGCGGTCGAGCGGGCGAAGCTCCGCGGCCCCGGGCTGGTCTTCGAGACGACCGTCGAGCCCTGGTACGCGCACGGCGACGCGGCGGGCCTGGAGCGGGCCGTGATCAACCTGCTGGACAACGCGGTGAAGTACAGCCCGCCCGCCGGCACCATCGAGGTCCGGCTCCAGCAGGGCGTGCTGACCGTCCGCGACCACGGTCCCGGCATTCCACCGGACGAGCTCCAGTACGTCTTCGACCGGTTCTGGCGCTCCCCGTCCTCGCGTCAACTCCCCGGCTCCGGCCTGGGGTTGTCGATCGTCGCGCAGAGCGTCCGGGAGGCGGGCGGCGAGGTCACGCTGGGCCCGGCCCAGGACGGCGGCCCCGGCGCGCTGGCGACCGTACGACTTCCCGGCGGCCCCGCCCCCGAGTAGCCGCCGGGAACGGCAGGACGGGCGGGGCGCCCCGACAGCGCCCCGCCCGTCCCGGGCCCCGTCACCGGGGCCGGTGTCCGGCTCTCGGTCAGTCGATGTCGCTGCCCGGGCCGAGGACCTTGACCCGGTCCTGCGCCGGCGGCTTCAACGGCGAGGCCGCCGAGCTGTGGGCCGTCAGGTAGGCCGTGAAGACGTCCAGGTCGGAGGCCCCGACGAGCTTGTCGGTGCCGGCCGCGAAGGCCGGGAAGCCGTCGCCGCCGCCGGCCAGGAACTCGTTGGCGGCGACCCGGTACTTGGCGGCCGGGTCGACCGGTGCGCCGTTCAGCCGGATCGAGTCCAGGACCACCCGGGCCGCGCCGGTCCTGCGCATGTCCAGGGTGTAGTGGAGGTTCGAGGAGGCCTGGAGGATCTTCGGCGCCGCGTCGTTGAGACCGCTCACCTGCTGCTGCAGCAGCTGGACCAGCTGAGCGCCGGTCAGCGTCTTGACCTGCATCATGTTGGTGAACGGCTGGACGGTGAACGCCTCGCCGTAGGTCACCACGCCGTCGCCCTCACTGCCCGAGGCCTTGTAGACCAGGTCGGAGCGCAGCCCTCCCGGGTTCATGAAGGCCACCTGGGCGCCGCCCTTGTCGGCCGGGGCGAGCCCCTCCAGCTGCGCGTCGGCGATCACGTCGCCGAGCGGCTTCTCCAGGTCGCTGCTGCCCCGGCCGTTGATGTCCGAGGCGATGTAGCCGATCGGCCGGTTGGCCTTCGGGGCGGCCAGCTTGGAGTAGTGGTCGATCAGCGCCGTCATGTCCGGGGCCTTCTCGACCGTACGCCGCACCACGTGGTTCTCGGCCTTGACCGACGGGCGGACGATCTCGCCGGTGGTCTTGTCCAGCTTCATGTCGATCTCGGTGAACAGCCTGCCGAAGGAGGCGGCACTGGTCACCGAGCGCGGCACGCCGTTGGGGTCGGGGATGCTGCAGGCGTACGCGTTGTGGGTGTGGCCGGTGACGATGGCGCCGACCGCCGGGTCGATCTTCTTCGCGATGTCGACGATCGGGCCGGAGATGCCCTGACCGGCCGCGCCGCAGTCGTAGTTGTAGACGCCGCTGGCCGGGTAGCCGCCCTCGTGGATCAGCGCGACGATCGAGTTGACGCCCTTGGCCTTGAGCTCCGCGGCGTACTTGTTGATCGTGGTGACCTCGTTGGCGAACTTGAGGCCCTTGACGCCCTCGGCGGTGACGATGTTCGGCGTGCCCTCCAGGGTGACGCCGATGAAGCCGATCTTGACGCCCTGCGACTTGGTCACCCAGTACGGCGGCAGCAGCGGCTTGCCGGACTGCTCGTCGGTGACGTTGGCCGACAGGTAGTTGAAATTGGCGCCCTTGAAGGTCCGGCCGGGCTCGTAGCAGCCGTCGGTCGGGTGGCAGCCGCCCTCCTGCTTGCGCAGCAGCTCCGTCGCGCCCTGGTCGAACTCGTGGTTGCCGACCGAGGTGACGTCCAGTCCGAGCTTGTCCATCGCCTCGATGGTCGGCTCGTCGTGGAACAGCGCCGAGGTGAGCGGGCTGGCACCGACGATGTCGCCGGCCGCGACGGTGATCGAGTCGTCGGCCGGGATCCGCGCCTTGCGCAGCTCGGTGGCCAGGTACTCGATGCCGCCGGCCGGGGTCGAGACCTCCTTGCCGGTGGCCGGGTCGATCTCCTTGATCGTGCCGGAGGAGCCCGCCGGGGGCTCCAGGTTCCCGTGGAAGTCGTTGATCGCCAGCAGCTGGAGGTTGACGGTCTTGTGACGCTTGGCGTTGGCGTCGGCGGCCTGAGCGGCCGTCGGCACGACCACCGTGCCGAACAGACCTGCGGCGGCGACGACGGCGAACGCCGCCCGTCGGGATCTGACGGTGAGCATGAGGGATCCCCTGCACCTCGGAGGAGCACGCGGGCGGCGGAGCGCGCCGGCGCGTGGGCAATGTGTTGCGCGAGTGCAGCCTAGGGTCAACGCGCGTAGCTGTCAGGATGTCGAACGTAACGAGAGGATTACCTGCTGACGAACCACCGCCGTCAGACCGGGACGGACCGCCTGCACACGATCCCCCCGACCCCGCCCGACGCCCGCGGCCCGGTCCCCGGCCCGCCCCCGGCGGCGGCGCCTGCTCAGACCCCCGGCTCGGCCGCCAAGTGCCGCTCGGCCCGCACCCGTTCGGCCACCGCGTCCTCGGTCATCGCGCGGTCGGTGTACACCAGCGGCCGCTCGGTGTCGGTGATGATGTGCTTCACCACCTGCACGTTGCCGTTGACGTCCCAGACCGCGATGCCCGGCGACAGGGTCGGGATGATCTCCACCGCCCAGCGCGGCAGGCCCAGCACCCGGCCGGTGGCCCGCGCCTCCTCGGCCTTCTGCATGTAGATCGTCCGGGTGGAGGCCATCTTCAGGATCGCCGACGCCTCCTTGGCCGCCGCGCCGTCCACCACGTCCGACAGGTGGTGCACCACCGCCACGAAGGAGAGCCCGAGCCGGCGGCCGAACTTCAACAGCCGCTGGAACAGCTGGGCCACGAACGGGCTGTTGATGATGTGCCAGGCCTCCTCGACCAGGAAGATGCGCTTCTTCCGGTCCGGCCGGATCCAGGTGTGCTCCAGCCACACCCCGACGATCGCCATCAGGATCGGCATCGCGATCGAGTTGCGGTCGATGTGCGAGAGGTCGAAGACGATCAGCGGCGCGTCCAGGTCGATGCCGTCCGTGGTCGGGCCGTCGAACATGCCGCGCAGGTCGCCGTCGACCAGCCGGTCCAGCACCAGCGCCACGTCCAGGCCCCAGGACTGCACCTCGTCCACCGCCACGCCCAGCGACTCCACCGAGGACAGCTCGGGGCTGCGCAGGGTGTCGATGATGTCGTCCAGCACCGGCTGGCGGTCCGTCACCGAGGCGACCACATGGGCGTGCGCGGCCTTCAACGCGAAGCCCGCCCGCTCCTCCAGGCCGCGCCCCATCGCCACCTCGATGATGGTGCGCAGCAGCGACAGCTGGCCGGTCTGGGTGATCGCCGGATCCAGCGGGTTGAGCTTCACCCCGCCGTCCCTGGCCGCCATCGGGTCCAGCCGGATCGACTTTATGCCCAGCGCGTTGGCGATCAGGTTCCACTCGCCGACGCCGTCCTCGCCCTGCGCGTCCAGCACCACGACCTGCCGGTCGCGGAACCTCAACTGCCGCAGCACGTACGTCTTCTCCAGCGCCGACTTGCCGTTGCCGGACTCCCCCAGCACCAGCCAGTGCGGGGCGGGCAGCTGCTGCCCGTACAGCTGGAAGGGGTCGTAGACGTACCCCTTGCCGCTGTACACCTCACGCCCGATGATCACGCCCGAGTCGCCCAACCCCGGTGCGGCGGTGGGCAGGTAGACCGCCTGCGCCTGACCGGTGGAGGTACGCACCGGCAGCCGGGTGGTCTCCACCTTGCCGAACATCAGGCTGGTGAACGCGTCGGTGAGGTTGCCGATCGCCATGGGTGGCCTCCTGGTGCCGGCGAGGGGTGGACGGGCGCGGTGGGTGGACGGGGTGGCGCGGTGGATGGACGGGCGCGGTGGGTGGACGGGCCCGGTCCCGGAGGACCGGCGCGGGGGTCAGCGGCGGATGCCGGTGGCGAACGGCAGGGTGTTGACGAAGGCCCGGTGGTGCTCGCGGTCGCACCACTCCAGCTTGAGGTAGCTCTTGCCCGCCGAGGCCCGGATGGTCCGCTTGTCGCGGGCCAGCGCGTCGGGGTTGCGCGAGGAGACCGTGATGTAGCCGACCAGGTTCACCCCGGCCGCGCCGGAGGCCAGGTCGTCACCGCGCTGGTCCACCCGGCCGGTGTGGGCCAGGTCGCGCGGGTCGACCGTGCGGTTCATCTTGGCCGCGCGACTGGCCTCCGCCTCGTCGTTGGTCTTCTCGGTCAGCATCCGCTCGATCGCGACGTCGGTGGGCTCCAGGTCCATCGTCACCGCCACCGTCCGGATCACGTCCGGGGTGTGCACCAGCAGCGGCGCCAGGAAGTTGACGCCCACCGGGGTGAGCGGCCACTCCTTGACCCAGGCGGTGGCGTGGCACCACGGCTCCCGGGTCACCGACTCCCGGGTCTTCGCCGTCAGGTACTGGGGGTGGGTCGCGTCCAGCTCGGCCGGCCAGGCGTTGCGCCGGGACATCGCCTGGATGTGGTCGATCGGGTGGTCCGGGTCGTACATCGAGTGCAGCAGCGAGGACAGCCGGGCCTGGCCCAGCGGCTGGCGCACCCGGATGTCCGCCTCGGCCAGCCGGGCGCAGATGTCGGTCAGCTCGCGGGCCATCACGGCCGCCAGCCCGTCGTCGTCCCGGGCCCGCCCGCCGGTCGCGGTGCGGCCCATCGCGTGCGCCTCGGCGGCCAGGTCCCGGGTGTAGTGCATGCACGCCACCAGGTACGCCCGGTGCTGCTCCGAGGAGGTCGACACCATCGACTGCAGCTGGTCGTACGAGTCCTGCAGCCAGCGCGGCGCGTCGTGGTCGCCGCGGCGCTCGACGTCCTTGGCGTGGGCGTCCGGGTCGGCCGGCAGGGTGCGGGCCAGGATCTGCAGCCGGGTCACGAAGCCGTCCCCGTTGGCGACGTGCTTCAACAGCGTGCCGAACCGGTCGACCAGCGCCTCCTGGTCCTCCGAGTCGCGCAGCCCGACGCCCGGGCCCTCGATCTCGATCGCGGCCGTCACCGTCCGCCGCTCCAGGTGCATCAGCACCCCGACCTCGTCCGGCCCGAACGGCGCGGTCAGCCAGCGCAGCCGCCCCACCCCGGGCGGCGGACCGACCTCCACCTCCCGGCCGTCCATCCGGGTGCCCGCGTCCATCGCGTCCGAACGCCACAGCCCGCGCCCGCTGCGGACCGTCCGGCGGTAGGTGCGGTTGATCTCCACCCACCGGTAGAACGTCCGCTTGCGGTACGGCACGTAGACCGCCGCGATGGCCAGCAGCGGCAGGCCGATCAGACCGGCGATCCGCAGCGCCAGGACCGGCATCAGCAGGCCCCAGAGCATCCCGAGGAACGCCCCGAAGATGATCAGGATGATCTCCCCGGACTCCCGGTTGCGGCCGATCACCGCGTTCGGGCGGGCCTTGCCGATCAGGTAGGTGCGGCGCTGGTGCACGTACGGCTGGGCGTACTGGGCCCCGTACTGGCCGAGCGGTTCGCTGCTCACTTACCCGTCACCCTCCCTTCGCTGGATTGCTGTCGCGGTTCGGAACCGAGGCCTGCGGCGGCGGCCCGGCCTGCGGCGGCGGGGACGGCGTCCGGCCGGCGTGCGCGGCGATGCCGGGCGCGACCGAGCCGCCGCCCGCACCCCCGCCGCCCCCGGCCCCCTGCGGACCGCGGTCGCCGTGGGTGGAGATGCCCTGCTTCATCAGGTTCGCGGTCCCGTTGATCATCGCCGAACCGGCCTGCACCGCACTGGCCCGGGCCCCGCGCATGTTCAGCATCTCGTCGCCGAAGGTCGGGACGAAGCGGTACACCGCGGCGCTCGCGAAGATCGACAGGAACAGGATCGCCAACCCGGACAGCACCCGGGCGAAGTCGTCGTTGGCCCCGGCCCCGGTCGCCACCGCGCCCGCCAGACCCAGGATGATCACGATGATCGGCTTCGCCAGGTCCACCGCCAGCATCATCCCGGCCCACCGGCGCACGTGCTTCCACAACTGCCGGTCCACCAGCCCCGCGTACACCGCCGTCCCCAGCAGCGCCCCCACGTACAGCATCGCCGCCCGGATCACCAGCTCGATCCAGAGCACCGCCGCCGCCAGCACCGCGACCAGCGACACCAGCACCAGGATCAGCGGGCCGCCGCCGACGTTCCCCTTCTCCAGGGTGTCGGCGAACCCGCCCAGGTACGTCCCGGTGTCCGACTTCGTCCCGACCGCGATCGCCTTCGTCAGCCCGTCCGTCACGCTCACCACGGTGAACAGGATCAACGGCGTGAACGCCGAGGCCACCACTGTCAGCCACAGGAAGCCGACCGCCTCCGAGATCGCCGTCGTCAACGACGCCCCGCGCACCGCCCGCTTGGTCACCGCCAGCAGCCACAGCACCAGCGTGATCACCGTCGACACGGCGAACACCACGGCGTACTGCTGCAGGAACGACTGGTTGGTGAAGTCCACCGACGTCGTCCCGTCGATCGCCCCCGACAGGTTCCGCACCACCCACGCCGCCGCCTGCGCACACCCCTTGGCGAGCGACCCGAGCGGATCGGTCACGTTGCTGACGCCGCCGCCGGGAAGGGCGCCGCCGGGTGGCGCACAGTAGACGTCGTTGCCCGGGAGCGGAACTCCGGGGCAAGCGGAGTTGGTCGCCCCGGTACTGGGGGTGGGCGATGGCTCGGCCATCGCGTGACCGGCCGCCAGAACGACCGAGGAGGCTCCGAACAGCGCTGCCCCGGCCAACCGGCCGACTATCCGCCGGGCAAGACCCGAGCTGCCGTCAGCGGGCATAGCGGAAGCCTCCGAACTGCTCGACGGCACCAGTGATCTCCTCCGCGGTCGCGGCTTGCTGGTCCTGCGGAACCGGAGCCGGGCCCGACGCTCGGCTGAAGTCGGTGAGCTTCCAGTCGGTCCCGGTCCAGCGCAGACTGAGGTTGAGCGTGAACCACTCATCGGAAACCGGCTTGGTCGACCGCTCGCCGGCCAGTCCGAACAGGCCCGTGCACCAGACATCGACCTTCACGCTGTCCGAGCTGTAACCAATGCTCCTGGTCCCGACCGGGATCGTCCGGCTGACGAAGGTCAGGCCCTTAGGCGGCTTGCCCTGGGCGTCCACTCCGAACCGAGCTGCCGTTTCCGGCGTGAAGCCCTGGTCCAGCCGGCTCTGCAGGGCCGCGGCGGAGCCCGGGTCGGCGATGGTGGCGACGATGGTGTGGCGGCTGTCGGCGCGGAACATGTCCGCGGAGCCGATCGCCACCGCGTAGTTGGCGGCGGCGGACTGGGCGCCCTGGTCGCTGTGCGGGTAGCCGGAGGCGATGCCGTTGACGGTGGTGCCGACGGGCTGGTCGCCGCTGGGCGCGGGGCCGGCGCCGGAGCCGGCGCCGGGGGCCGCCCGGTCGGCGGAGCTGCCGCCGCTGCCTGGGTCCGGTTTGCCGCGGTTGGCGACGGAGATGGCGACGACGAGCAGGGTGACGACGACGAGGACGGTCAGCAGGGTGCGCAGCGGCCTGGACTGACGGCTGGTCGGCAGTGCGGAGGGCTGTTCGTCGACCGGCAGCCGCGTACGGGTGTGCGGCTGGTCGTCGGACAACGGCACGGCGGCCCTCCTGGTGCGGGGAGCCGGGCGGCTCCGGGGGCCCTCCGTCCGGGGGCGGGCGCGGACGGGGGGTGGGAACGGGGGGTGGACTCCTGGCGGGTCGGCCCTCTGGGGAGGTCCGGGCGGGAACCTGTCGTCAGGCGGGCCGGGTCACTGCTGTCCGATCGTCAGATAGCCATGCCGTAGACAATGGTGAACAGAGTGCCGAGTGATCCAATGATGAACACGCCGGTCAGCCCGGCGATGATCAGCCCCTTGCCCTGTTCGGCTCCGAAGCTGTCCCGCATCGCGGTCGCGCCGATCCGCTGTTTGGCCGCACCCCACACCGCGAGGCCGAGGCAGACGAGGATGGCGACGGCCATGATGACCTCGACCATCACCCGGGCCTCCGACCCGAGGCTGGCGAAGGGGCCCCAGTCCGGGGCGATCCCGCCGATGATGGTGTCGATATTCGGCTTCTTGGGAGGGTCCTCGGCCAGGTGGCCGACCGCATAGGTGTGCACGCTGCTCAGGTTCATTTCCATCTCACCGCCCGATCAGGCAAATTCAAGGGCCCGGACCCCGCCCGCGCGAAGGGTCGGTGCCTATTCTTGGCCAGATCTGATGTCGACTTGGCTACTTCTCGCGGATTGGTCGTGAGGCATCGGACACGTACGCGAGGATGTCCACCGTACGAAGGATAGCGCTCACTCTTTGTATCTCTGATGATTGCGGTGAGCAACGCCTTCCGGGACACTTCGACTGACGATTCGTCGGGATGGTGCTGATGGTACTCCGGAAGGCCGGTACGGCCGCCGCTGCGGCGGGAGTTGTCGCGTTCGGGTTCCTCGGTCTGGTGACGATGGGGACGTATGCGGCGGGTGGGACACCGCAACTGGCGGCGAATCGTTCCGCCCTCTCCCCCGGCACCGTTCCGGCGGCCTACCAGGACGCGATCCAGAAGTGGGGCTCGCTCTGCCCGGAGATCTCCCCGCCGATGCTCGCGGCGCAGCTGTACCAGGAAAGCGGTTTCGACCCCAAGGCCCAATCCGGCGTCGGGGCACAGGGAATGGCGCAGTTCATGCCGGGCACCTGGCCGATGTACGCCACGGACGGTGACGGGGACGGCAAGAAGGACGTCTGGAACCCGTACGACGCGATCGCCACCGCGGCGGTCTACGACTGCGCGCTCGCCAAGGACGTGGCCGGCGTGCCGGGCGATCCGCAGGCCAACATGCTGGCCGCCTACAACGCCGGCCCGTACGCGGTGACGTCGAACCGGGGCGTCCCGCCGTACAGGGAGACCCAGGGGTACGTGCGGAACATCCAGGCGATGGCCCGGAGCTTCGCCGCGCCGACCGCGCCGGTGGAGGTGTCCGCGCAGTCGGCCGCCGCGATCTACTTCGCGCAGACCAAGCTCGGCACGCCGTACCTGTGGGGCGGGGACGGGGCGGCCTGGCAGAACGGGCGGTTCGACTGCTCCGGGCTCACCGTGGCCGCGTTCGCCACCGTGGGCATCGCCCTGCCCCGGGTGGCCAACGACCAGTGGTACGCCGGACCGCACCCGTCACGGGATCAGCTCCGGCCGGGCGACCTGGTGTTCTTCGCGACCGACCTGAGCGATCCGCGGAGCATCCACCACGTGGGGATCTACGTCGGCGGCGGCTACATGATCAACGCGCCGCACACCGGGGCGGTGATCCGCTACGACAAGATCGACACCAAGGAGTACATCGGGGCGACCCGGGTCACCACGGACGGCGCCCAGGCGCTGCCGACGCGCAACAACACCAGCGGCGCGGTCAACGCCCCGAGCCGCCCGGGCGCGACGGCCCCGACCCCGACCCCGACCGCCCCCGGCAGCCGGCCCGCGGCCGCCGCACCGGCCGCCCCGACGGCCGCGGGGCGGGTCAACGGAGCCACCGCAACCGGTGGGACCGGCTGAGTCGTCCACCGATCTGTGTGTGGCCTGTGGACGCTGAGTCAAGTTTCCATAACCGCGCGTTTCCGTGGAACGCTGGGTCCCGGCGATGACGTTGGGTCCGGTGGTCCCTCGTCAGCTTCGCCCGCCGGGCGGGCCCCGGCGGGATCGAACAGGTGCAGCGGACCAGAAGGAGGTGCGGCGTGTCGACGCCGCTTGCCGACACGACCAACCCCGACCTCGGTCTGCTCTACGCCGTCAACGGCCTGGCCAAGCGCTCCCCGCAGTGGCTGGACCACGCGGTGTCGTGGATCGGCGAGTACGGCATCCTGATCGGCCTCGCGCTGCTCGGGCTGGTGGGCTGGCTGCAGGCCAGACGCCGCCCGGACGCGCCGGTGGCGATCGCCGGGCTGCTCTGGGTGCCGCTCTCGGTGGCCGTCGCCGAGCTGGCCAACCTGCCGATCGCCGCGATCGTGGACCGGCCGCGGCCCTTCGTCGACCACCCGGGGCTGCTGGTGCTGGTGGACGGCAAGGCCGGCACCCACTCCTTCGTCAGCGACCACTCGACCATGACGATGGCCGTGGCGGTGGCGCTGTTCCTGGTGAACCGGAAGCTGGGCTGGATCGCCGGTGGCCTGGCCCTGCTCCAGGGCTTCTGCCGGATGTTCATGGGCGTCCACTACCCGACGGACGTGATCGGCGGCTTCGCGCTGGCCGTCGCCGTGGTGCTGCTGCTGGCGCCGATCGCGATGGCGGTGCTGGTCCCGTTCTGCCACGCGCTGACCCGGACGGCGGTGGCCCCGCTGGTCCGGGCCCCGGAGCGCGGGGCCGCCGCCGGCCGGGGCACCGAGCGGCGCGGCCGGCGCCGCGGGCGGGGAGCGGTGCGCCGGGAGGAGCAGCCGCCGGAGTCCGACCTCGCGGCCTGAGGGCCCGGAGTACCCCGCCGCACCGAACGGTCCGAACGGTCCGGACGGGTCCGGACGCCCCTAGGGTGCGTCGGCCCCGTACTCGGCGAGGTGGTCGGCCCCCTCGCGGCGGGCCAGGTCCCGGGAGCGGCGGGCGGCGGAGTACCAGCCGCAGCTGCAGGTCGCGAAGGCGAAGGAACCGCGTTCGCTGAGCGCGACGCGGTGCTCGGGCATCGGGGTGGTGCCGGGGGCGACCGGCAGCTCACTGTGCACGGGATTCACCGTAACGCGCCGGGCGACCCTCACGCGACACCCGCCGGTTCCCGCCGGACCCGTAACCCTTCGCGAGCCAACTCGTTTGCCCGGAAAGAGCTCTGCCCTCCCGGCGCCCCAGCCGGTGCCGCAGTCGGCGGGGCAGTCGGTCCCGAGGGGGTTGTCGCGAGGATGAAGATGACCGACCAGCAGCGAACCGGGCGGCCGGCGCGCCGTCCGGGGCCGCGCCTGCGCGCGGCGGCCGGCGCCGCCGTGCTCGCCGCCGCGCTGGCCGCGGGGGCGGCCGGGTGCTCGGCCCACTCCGGTGGCGGCTCCTCCGACCAGCAGTCGAACGCGCCCGACCAGCTGGCCGCCGACCCGGTGGCGGCGGTGCGCGGCGCGGCGGACATCACCGGTCGCACCGGCTCCGCGCACGCGGCCACCGAACTGGTCACGGAGTCCACGGACAAGAAGGCGTCCTTCTCCGGCACCGGCGGCTACGACTACGTGAAGCGGATCGGCCGGCTGGAGGTCCAGGTGCCGCCGGGGGCGGCGACCACCGGGAAGATCGTCGAGGTGGTCCTGCCGGGCACCGTCTACCTGCAGAACAGCGGTGCCAAGGTGCCCGAGGGCAAGTGGGTGAAGCTGGACGTGCGCCAGCTGCCGGACGGCAACCTGGTCAGCAGCGGCGCCACCGATCCGGCCACGGCGGCGGGGGCGCTGCGCGGGGTGCAGAAGGCCGACCTGGTCGGCACCGAGACGGTGGACGGCACCCCGCTGCACCACTACCGCGGCACCCTGGACCTGGCCAAGGCGGCCGACGCCACCGGCGGCCGGGGCGGGGACGGCCTGCGGATGGGCGGGCAGACCTTCACCGTCAAGGAGGTCCCGTACGACGCCTGGCTGGACGACCAGGGGCGGCTGCACAGGGTGGTGGAGGTGTTCACCTTCGCCGGGGTGGCCGGCTCGAAGGAGGCCAAGGACCAGGTGAAGGTCACGTCGACCACCGCCCTGTCGGACTTCGGCAAGCCGGTCGAGGCGGCCGAGCCGCCGGCCTCGGACATCTACCAGATGAAGCCGACGGAGAGCCCGAAGTAGCGCCCCGGCGCCGGGGCGGAACGGGGCGCCGCCGGCGCGGGTGGCCGTCCGGGGAGCGACGGTCACCCGTTTCGGCGGCGCCGAGATGGCCCGTCCGTGCCATGTGGACGGGCCCCGGAGTGCCTAGGCTGGACGTCGGGTGGCTGCCGCCCGGGCTGGCGAGGCACTGAAGGGGTGGTGCAGGTGGTGTCGTCCACGGGCGGCCGCAGCGGCGGCCACGACGACGCGGCCCTCGACGAGATCGAGCTGGCCGGCGAGCTGATGATCGCCGCGACGGCCAGCGCCGGTGACCGGCTGCCGACCGAGCGGATCGACGAGGTGCTGCTGGACCGGGTGGACCCGGCCCGGACCGAGCGGGAGGGCGAGGGCTGACGGCCCCCGGGGGTCAGCTGCGCAGCAGTCGGCCGATCGCGGCCGAGGCCTCCGCGACCTTGGCGTCCAGCTCGGTGCCGCCCTGTTCGGCGGCCGCGGCGACGCAGTGCCGCAGGTGCTCCTCCAGCAGGGAGAGCGCGAAGGACTGCAGGGCCTTGGTGCCGGCCGAGACCTGGGTGAGCACGTCGATGCAGTAGACGTCCTCGTCCACCATCCGCTGGAGGCCGCGGATCTGGCCCTCGATCCGGCGCAGCCGCTTGAGGTGGGCGTCCTTCTGCGCGCTGTAGCCGTGCGGCCCGTGCGGGCTGTGCCCGCCGTGGTCCGCGGCGCCGTGGCCCTCGGCGGCGGGGGTGTCGGCCCCGGGGCCGGTCCCGGGCGCGTGGTCCGGCTCGGTGCGCGCTTGCGTCGTGGTCATCGGCCCGCCTTCGTCTGGGTGCCTGGTGGCTGCGTCGGCCTCCAGTGTCCAACACCGGGGCCCCGCGTGGTGTTCCGACGGCCCACCCGGCATGTGCCGAACGGCCTGGTCGGGGTCGCGGCGGGGTTAACCCGTCTGAGCGGCGCCCCGGTCTTCCGCACGCGGGACGGGGCAAACGCGTCGAGGTTCCGTCAGACTGAGTCCTTGCGTCCGCCCCTGGCGGCGCGGTCCGGGACAGCCCGTGCGGCAGCCGAACGGAAGGGGAGGTTCCGCCTCCCAGGTCACCACCCCGTTTGCGCGATCGCGCTCGGTTGCACCTAGCATCGTTCAGTCCGTACCCCGCACATCGGAGAATTCCGTGCGTTTTAGCCTGACCCCGAAGGAGACGAGTTTCTACGACATGTTCGCCGCCGCCGCGGAGAACCTCGTCGTCGGATCGAAGCTCCTGCTCGAACTGCTGGGATCAGACGTGTCGGCCCGCGCGGAGATCGTCGAGCGCATGCGCGCCGCCGAGCACGCCGGGGACGACACCACCCATGCCGTCTTCCACCAGCTGAACTCCTCCTTCATCACGCCCTTCGACCGCGAGGACATCTACAGCCTCGCCTCGTCGCTGGACGACATCATGGACTTCATGGAGGAGGCCGTCGACCTGGTCGTCCTCTACGACATCCAGACCCTGCCGAAGGGCGTCGAGCAGCAGATCGAGGTGCTGGCGCGCGCCGCGGAGCTCACCGCCGAGGCGATGCCCAACCTGCGCAGCATGTCGAACCTGACCGAGTACTGGATCGAGGTCAACCGGCTGGAGAACCAGGCCGACCAGATCCACCGCAAGCTGCTCGCCCACCTGTTCTCCGGTCAGTACGACGCCATCGAGGTCCTCAAGCTCAAGCAGGTCGTGGACGTCCTTGAGGAGGCGGCGGACGCGTTCGAGCACGTCGCCAACACGGTGGAGACCATCGCCGTCAAGGAGTCCTGACCCTCGTGGACATGGCTGCACTCATCGCCGTCATCGGCGTTGCGTTCTTCTTCACGTACACCAACGGCTTCCACGACTCGGCGAACGCGATCGCCACGTCGGTCTCCACCCGGGCGCTGACCCCGAGGGCCGCGCTCGCGATGGCCGCCGTGATGAACCTGGCCGGTGCCTTCCTGGGCAGCGGGGTGGCGCACACCGTCTCCAGCGGGATCATCGAGACGCCGACCGGCAACCAGGGGATGGCGATCCTCTTCGCGGCCCTGGTCGGGGCGATCACCTGGAACCTGGTCACCTGGTACTTCGGTCTGCCGTCCTCCTCCTCGCACGCGCTGTTCGGCGGCCTGGTGGGTGCGGCCCTGGCCGGCGGCACCGAGGTGATCTGGAGCGGCGTGATCGACAAGATCGTCGTCCCGATGATCGTCTCGCCGGTGGTCGGCCTGGTCGGCGGCTTCATCGTGATGCTGGCGATCCTGTGGATCTTCCGCCGGGCCAACCCGCACAAGGCCAAGCGCAACTTCCGGGTCGCCCAGACCGCCTCGGCCGCCGCGATGGCGCTGGCCCACGGTCTGCAGGACGCCCAGAAGACCATGGGCATCGTGGTCATGGCGCTCACCATCTCGGGCCACCAGACCACCGGTGACATCCCGGTCTGGGTGAAGATCTCCTGCGCGACCATGCTCTCGCTGGGCACCTACGCGGGCGGCTGGCGGATCATGCGGACCCTCGGCCGGAAGATCATCGAGCTGGACCCGCCGCAGGGCTTCGCGGCCGAGGCCACCTCCTCGGTGATCATGTACATCACCTCGTTCGTCTTCAAGGCGCCGATCTCCACCACCCACGTGATCACCGCGGCGATCATGGGCGCGGGGGCCACCAAGCGGATCCGCGCGGTGCGCTGGGGCGTCGCCAAGAACATCGTGCTCGGCTGGTTCATCACGATGCCGGCGGCCGCCGTCGTCGCAGCGCTGATGTACTGGTTCGTTCACCTCTTCTGGGGCTGACCGCCGACGCTCCGCCCCGGCCGACAACTGACAGGGCCCGCCCCCACATCTCGGGGGCGGGCCCTTCTTCATGTCCCGCGGCGGCACCGCCATGCAGCACCGCGGGACAGCTGGGGTCGGTCTAGCCGAAGCGGCCGGAGATGTAGTCCTCGGTCGCCTGCACCGACGGGTTGGAGAAGATCCGCTGGGTGTCGTCCAGCTCGATCAGCTTGCCCGGCTGGCCGACGCCGGCCAGGTTGAAGAAGGCGGTGCGGTCGCTGACGCGGGCCGCCTGCTGCATGTTGTGGGTCACGATGACGATGGTGAACTGCGACTTCAACTCGCCGATCAGGTCCTCGATGGCGAGGGTGGAGATCGGGTCGAGCGCGGAGCAGGGCTCGTCCATCAGCAGGACCTGCGGCTCGACCGCGATCGCGCGGGCGATGCACAGGCGCTGCTGCTGACCGCCGGAGAGGCCGGCGCCCGGCTTGTTCAGTCGGGTGTGGACCTCCTTCCAGAGGTTGGCGCCCTTCAAGGAGCGCTCCACCACCTCGTCCAGGACGGCCTTCTTCCGCACGCCGGCGAGCTTGAGCCCGGCGACCACGTTGTCGTAGATCGACATGGTCGGGAACGGGTTCGGGCGCTGGAAGACCATGCCGATCGAGCGGCGCACGGCGACCGGGTCGACGTTGGAGGCGTACAGGTTCTCGTCGTCCAGGAGGACCTTGCCCTCGACCCGGGCGCCGGGGATCACCTCGTGCATCCGGTTGAGGGTGCGCAGGAAGGTGGACTTCCCGCAGCCGGAGGGGCCGATGAAGGCGGTCACCGAGCGGGGCTCGATGCTCATCGAGATGTCCTCGATGGCCTTGGTGGTGCCGTAGTAGGCCGACAGTCCGCTGACGTCGATGCGCTTGGCCATGATCGTTGCTTCTCTCGCCCGCGGCCGGAGGGCCGCTAATGAATGCTGTTTCGTACGTCAGTGGTCGCTCAGTGTCCGGCCTTGGGCGAGCGCCAGCGTGCGATGCCCCGGGCGATGAGGTTGAGCCCCATCACGAAGGCGATCAGCACCAGCGCGGCGCCCCAGGCGCGGGCGTAGCCGAAGTCGTTGTTGACCACCGAGTACTGCTGCCAGATGTACATCGGCAGGGACTGCTGCGGTCCGTCGAACGGGTTGCTGTTGATGTAGTCGGCGCCGAACACCAGCATCATCACCGGGGCGGTCTCGCCCGTGATGCGGGCGACCGCGAGCATCACACCGGTGGTGATGCCGCCGATCGCGGTGGGGAGGACGATCCGCAGGACGGTCTTCCACTTCGGCACACCGAGGGCGTACGAGGCCTCGCGCAGCTCGTTCGGGACGAGCTTGAGCATCTCCTCGGTCGACCGGACCACGACCGGGATCATCAGGATCGCCAGCGCGAGGCTGCCCGAGAAGCCGGAGTAGCTGAACCCCAGGGCGAGGTTCCAGAGCGAGAGGATGAACAGACCGGCGACGATCGACGGGACGCCCGTCATGACGTCGACGAAGAAGGTGACCGCCTTGGCGAGCCGGCCGCGGCCGTACTCCACCAGGTAGACGGCGGTCAGCAGACCGAGCGGGGCGGCCATCACGGTGGCCAGGCCGACCTGCTGGAGGGTGCCGAGCAGCGCGTGGTAGATGCCGCCGCCGGGGCCGCTCTGGATCACGCCCTTCATCGAGTGGCTCAGGAAGTTCCCGTTCACCACGCCGATGCCCTGCTGGACCGTGTAGACGGTCAGCGAGGCCAGCGGGACGACGGCCAGGATGAAGGCGACCCAGACCACCGAGGTGGCGAAGCGGTCCTTGGCCTGCCGGCGGCCCTCGACCTGGGCCGAGATCAGGTAGCTGCCGGCCAGGAACAGCAGGGCCGAGATCAGGCCCCACTGGAGGTGGCTCTCCAGGCCCGCGGCGGCGCCGATCCCGCAGCCGACCGCGATCGAGCCGACGGCGACGACGGGCGGGGTCCACTTGGGCAGCCGGTTGGCGGTGAGCTTCGGGCCGACCTGCGGCCGGGCGTCCTCGGGGACGGTGACGGTGGTCATGCGTTGGCCCCCGAGTACTCCTTGCGGCGGGCGATGATCAGTCGCGCGGCACCGTTCACCAGCAGGGTGATCACGAACAGGACGAGACCGGAGGCCATCAGGGCGTCGCGGCCGTTGTTGCCGGCCTCGGCGAACTTCAGCGCGATGTTCTGCGCGAAGGTGCCGCCGCCGGCGTCCAGGATGTGCAGCGACAGGACGCTGTTGGCGGAGAGCACCACCGCGACCGCGATGGTCTCGCCGAGCGCCCGGCCGAGGCCGAGCATCGAGGCCGAGATGATGCCGGGGCGGCCGAACGGCAGCACCGCGGTGCGGATCATCTCCCAGCGGGTCGCGCCGAGGGCGAGCGCCGCCTCCTCGTGCATCCGCGGCACCTGGCGGAACACCTCGCGGGAGACCGCGGTGATGATCGGCAGGATCATGATCGCCAGCAGGATGCCGACGGTGAACAGGTTGCGCGGGGTGCCGGTCCTGGTCTGGTCGAAGATGTACGTCCAGCCCAGGTACTGGTTGAGCCAGCTGGTCAGCCCGTCCATGTGCGGGACGAGGAACAGCGCGCCCCAGAGGCCGTAGACGATGCTGGGGACGGCGGCGAGCAGGTCGACCAGGTAGGCGAACGGCTGGGCGATCCGGCGCGGCGCGTAGTGCGAGATGAACAGCGCGATCCCGATGGCCACCGGGACGGCGATCGCCATCGCGATCACGGCGCTGACGATCGTGCCGAAGGCCAGGACGGCGATGCCGAAGACCGGCTTCGGGGCGTCCGGCGTCCACTCGAAGGTGGTGAGGAAGTTGCCGTCGTTGTTGCCGAGGGCCACGACCGAGCGCCAGGCCAGGAAGCCGGCGATCGCGGCCATGATGACCAGCAGCAGGATGCCCGCACCGCGGGCGAGGTTCATGAAGATCTTGTCGCCGACGCGGCTGTCGCGCTGTCGGCGTTCCCTGCCTCGCGGGGCGGCAGGGGAGGATGAAGTCATTGGTCTACTCCGGTCTGGTGGTGCCGCCCCGGTAGGGGGTCGGCACCATGGCGGCGGTGCCCCGGACGTTGGTGCTGGGTTGGTGCGTTCCGGCGGGACGGCCCCGGCCCCCCTCGCTCACGGGGCCGTCCCACCGGGGGTCCTGTCGGGTCAGGCGAGGGTGCCGACCGCGGCCTTCACCTTGTCGCCGATCGCGGCCGGCATCGGGACGTAGCCCTTGTCGCCGATCGACTTCTGGGCGGCGTCGCTGATGGTGTAGTTCAGGAAGGACTTGAGGGTGTCCAGCGTCTCGGCCTTGTTGCCCTTGTCGCAGGCGATCTCGTAGGTCACCAGGACGATCGGGTAGGCGTTGTCGGCCTTGGTGCCGTAGTCCAGGGAGAGGGCGAGGTCGCCGTCGGTGCCCGTGACGGTGGAGGAGGCGATGGTGAGCGCGGCGTTGGCGGCGGTCGCCTCGACCGGCTTGGCGGCACCGGTGGCGATCTGGGCGCTCTTCAGGTTGTTGGTCTGGGCGTAGGACAGCTCGGCGTAGCCGATCGAGTTCTTGACCTGCTTGATCTGGGCCGACACACCGGCGCTGCCGTTCGCGGACTGGCCGCCCTTGCCCTTCCACGCCTTGTTCGGCTCGGCGCTCCAGGCGCCGCCACCGGTCTTGGCGAAGTAGGAGGTCAGGTTGAAGGTGGTGCCGGAGTCGTCGGAGCGGTGGAAGCTCTGGATCTCGGCGTCCGGCAGCTTGGCGCCCGGGTTCAGGGCGGCGATGGCCGGGTCGTTCCACTTGGTGATCTGCGAGTCGAAGATCTTGGCGGCGGTCGGGCCGTCCAGGACCAGGTTGTCGACGTTCTCGACGTTGTAGACCAGCGAGACCAGGCCGGCCACCATCGGCAGGTCGATCGCCTTGCCGCCGGTGCAGACGGCCTTGGAGGCGTCGACGTCGGCCGGCTTGAGGGCGAAGTCGGTGCCGGCGAAGGCGACCTTGCCCTGGGTGAACTGCTGGACACCGGCACCGGAGCCGCCGCCGCTGTAGTTCACCGTGGTGCCGGAGCAGGCGGCGCCGAAGTTGGTCTTCCACACGTCGATCGCCGGGGCCTGCGCGGTCGAACCGGCGCCCAGGAGCGTGCCGGCCTTGCCACAGTTGACCGCGGCACCGGCCGCGGAGGAGCCGCTGGAACCGCTGGACGCCGTCTTGTTGTTGTCGTCCGACCCGCAGGCAGCGAGCGACAGCGAGCTGACGAGCGCCATGGCACCGATGGCGAGGGCCTTGGAGCGGCCGTTCCGCTGGAGCTTCACAGGGGTGTCCCTTTCTGTGGCATTGCCCGCTGCGCAGGCCGCAGGAGTACGGCTGAGCATGGGTTTTGCTGTGGTCCGGGGCCCGTTCGGCCCGCCGGTAGTCCCGAAGTTAGGCCGGGTAAGTGACACGACAGCCGGTCGCAAGTGAACGGAAAGTGAACCTCGAACGGATGACAGGAAACTACGTCACGTAGTAACGGTTGCGTCACGGCGCGGGCGCGGGGAGATCACTTCCGCCGTTCCTCCACCGGCCCCGACCCGCCCGTCCGTACGGGCTTCGCACCCAGGATCACCAGCAGCGCATCGATCAGCAACCGGTCGCGGTCATGGGTCAGCCGCGCCCGGGCCTTGCCCGCGGGCAGCCAGTCCAGGCGGTCGACCTCACGGTTGGGCCGGAAGGCCCCGACGGTCGGCACCGCGGCCCAGTACCGGACCTCCTTCGGACGGCCCTGGGCCAGGTAGTGCTGGACGGGCAGCTCCGGACCGAGCAGGCAGTCGAAGCCGGTCTCCTCCCGCACCTCGCGCAGCGCCGCCTCGACCACGCCCTCCCCCGGGTCGAGCTTGCCCTTCGGCAGGCTCCAGTCGTCGTACTTCGGGCGGTGGATCACCGCGATCCGCGGCCGCCCCAGCCGACCGCTGGGCTTCGGCCGGCCGGGCAGCCAGAGCACCGCGCCCGCCGCCAGGACCACCGGGCCGCGGGCCGGTGCGGCCGCCGGGCCCGCGGCCCGGGCCGCCGCCGGGTTCACGGCCGGTCCCACCGTCGGGTCCGCTGCCCGCCCGGTGCGCAGGCGATCGTGCAATTCAAGCCGTCCGTGGTGCGGGGGAATGCCCCCGGCCCTCGGCAGGGGGGAGCTCCAGCCAGCCGTCCGGGGACGGCGGGAGCTCGGGCCACCGGCGGCCGAAGGCGTACCGCGCCGCCTCGACCTCCAGTCGTTGATCAGCATGCACCACGCCCAGCACGTAGGCGGTCGCGGGGGTGATCCGCGGGGTGCGCGCCGCCGTCGCGGCGGTCACCGCGGCGTCCGCGGCCTCCTGGTGCCGGGCCAGCACCGCGTCCAGCTCGTCCAGCTCGGCGGACGGCCGGGCGCACACCTCCAGCGCGTACCGGGCCCGCTTCACCAGGATCCGCAGCCGCGACCAGGGCGCGTCGTCGGCCGCCAGCGCGGAGTCCGCGTCCGCCGCCCCGCGCGCCGCCGGCACCGCGCCCAGCCGGCGCAGCCCGTCCCCGCCGTACGGGGTCGCGGCCCGGTGGAGCGGCAGCTGCTGGGCGCTCACCGACAGCGCGGTGAACGCGGCCGCCGCCTGCGGCCGCAGCACCGCCGACGCCCGGCCGCCGGCCGCCTCCAGCAGCGGCGCCTCGCCGACCAGCAGGGTCATCCGGTCCGCCAGCGCGTGCAGCCGGGCCGAGCGGAGCTCCTGGAGCACCGTGGAGTGCGCCCTGGTCCGGGCCAGGGTCAGCTGCCGGTCCAGCAGCGCCCGCGCCTTGGGGGCGCCCGCGTGCCCGGCCAGCATGCCCGTCCCCTCGGGGTCGGTGCCGCTCAGCGAGTCCACCGCGCCCAGCAGCCGGGCCGAGCGGCGGACGTAACCGGGCTCCAGCGCCAACAGGTTCAGCAGCCAGCGCAGTTCGGTGCGCGACTCCTGCGCCCAGGACTGCTCGAACACGGCCCCGAAGGTGTGCAGCAGCCCGCCGACCCGCCGCACGGCCCGCAGCAGGTCGGCGGTGCCGCTCGCCGGAACGGCCGCGGCCGACCCCGGTCTGGCGCCGACCTCGCCCACCGCGAGCGGCAGGGCGCGCAGGAACGCGCCCGCCTGGGCGGTGAGTTGGCGGGAAAGGATGTCCCCGGCGGTCGCTGTGGAGGCCGCCTGGGCCGTCATCGGCGCTTCGGTCATGGCGTGGTAGATCCCCGTTCCCCCGGGGCCCTTCCCCGGGGCTGGTGGCCGACCGCCGGAGCAGCTCCCCCCGGGGCCCCGGGGGCCCCGACTGCTCCGGCGGCTCGCATCAGTGGACGCGTCAGCGCGAGGTGGCGGCCCGGCGGCGCTGGCGCGAATCGATGAGCAGGTCCTGGACGTGCCGCAACGGCTTGCCCTCGGCGTCCTGCGAACGGCGCTCCCAGGCACCGTCCGGGCCCAGGTGCCAGGACTCGGTCTCGTCCGACACCCCGAGGTCGATCAGCCCGGACAGCTCGGCACGGTGCGCCGGATCGGTGATCCTGAGCAGCGCCTCGATCCGGCGGTCCAGGTTGCGGTGCATCATGTCGGCGCTGCCGATCCACACTTCGGGATCGCCGTTGTTGCCGAACACGAAGACCCGGGAGTGCTCCAGGAAGCGCCCCAGGATGCTGCGCACCCGGATGTTCTCGCTCAGCCCCGGCACCCCCGGCCGGATCGCGCAGATGCCGCGGACCCAGACGTCCACCGGCACCCCGGCCTGCGAGGCCCGGTAGAGCGCGTCGATCAGGGCCTCGTCGACGATCGAGTTGACCTTGATCTTCACGTACGCGGGCCGGCCGGCCCGGTGGTGGGCGATCTCGTTGTGGATCCGGGAGACCAGCCCGTCGCGCAGGCCGCGCGGGGCGGTCAGCAGCCGGCGGTAGGACTCCCGGCGCGAGTAGCCGGACAGCCGGTTGAAGAGGTCCGAGAGGTCCGCGCCGACCTGCGGGTCGGAGGTGAGCAGGCCGAGGTCCTCGTACAGCCGGGCGGTCTTCGGGTGGTAGTTGCCGGTACCGACGTGCGAGTAGCGGCGCAGGGTGTCGCCCTCCTCGCGGACCACCAGCGACAGCTTGCAGTGGGTCTTGAGCCCGACCAGGCCGTAGACCACGTGGCAGCCGGCCTCCTCCAGCTTGCGCGCCCACTTGATGTTGGCCTGCTCGTCGAAGCGCGCCTTGATCTCGACCAGCACCAGCACCTGCTTGCCGGACTCGGCGGCGTCGATCAGCGCGTCCACGATCGGCGAGTCGCCGGAGGTGCGGTACAGGGTCTGCTTGATCGCCAGCACGTCCGGGTCGGCGGCGGCCTGCTCCAGGAAGGCCTGCACCGAGGTGGAGAAGCTGTCGTACGGGTGGTGCAGCAGCACGTCGCGCTCGCGCATCGCGACGAAGATGTCCGGCTGCGAGGCGGACTCGACGTCGGTCAGCCCGCGGGCCGTACCGGCCACGAACTTCGGGTACTTGAGCTCCGGCCGGTCCAGCTCGGCGATGCCGAACAGACCGGTCAGGTCCAGCGGACCGGGCAGCGGGAAGACCTCCGCCTCGGTGATGTTCAGCTCCCGCACCAGCAGGTCCAGGATGTAGGGGTCGATCGACTCCTCGACCTCCAGCCGGACCGGCGGGCCGAAGCGCCGCCGCATCAGCTCCTTCTCCAGGGCCTTGAGGATGTTCTCGGTGTCGTCCTCCTCCACCTCCAGGTCCTCGTTGCGAGTGACCCGGAAGGCGTGGTGGGCCAGCACCTCCATCCCCGGGAAGAGCTCCTCCAGGTGCGCGCCCATGACGTCCTCCAGCGGGACGTACCGCTGGGGCGAGGCCTCCAGGAAGCGGGCCAGCGACTGCGGCACCTTCACCCGGGCGAAGTGCTTGTGGCCGGACACCGGGTTGCGGACCACCACGGCGAGGTTGAGCGACAGCCCCGATATGTAGGGGAAGGGGTGCGCCGGGTCGACCGCCAGCGGGGTCAGCACCGGGAAGATCCTCTGCCGGAACAGGGTGTGCAGCCGGGCCTGCTCCTTCTCGGCCAGCTCCGGCCAGCGGACCACCTCGATGCCCTCGGCGGCGAGGTCCGGCAGCACCTCCTGCTGGAAGGCCGCGGCATGACGGGCCATCAGCTCACGGGAGCGGGTCCAGATCAGGTCCAGCACCTCGCGCGGCTGGAGGCCGGACGCGCTGCGCTGGGCCACCCCGGTGGCGATCCGGCGCTTGAGGCCGGCGACCCGGACCATGAAGAACTCGTCCAGGTTGCTCGCGAAGATCGCCAGGAACTTCGCCCGCTCCAGCAGCGGGATCCCCGGGTCCTCGGCCAGCTCCAGGACGCGTTCGTTGAACGCGAGCCAACTCCGCTCACGGTCCAGGAAGCGGCCCTGCGGCAGTGCTTCGAACTCCTGCTCGTCCGTGGCTGGCAGCTCCGGCGGGACGCCCAGCGCACTGGACATCCGCGCCGTGGGCGGCAGCGGGGCAGGGACGGGGCGGGGGATGCTCATGGGTTCCAGCTCCTCCAGCAGGACGGCGTCCGGACACGAATGGCTCTGCGGGCCGTCGTCCTCGCCCCGGGTCGCCCCCGGGGACAGCACCCACCCACCGGGCGCGGTCCGTACAGGACCGGCCGGGGAATGGCGGTCGACTCTGCACGAGCGAGACACTACGGACTTCATCCTGTGATCTTCGCGGCAGCAATTGAATCCACGGTAAACACCGCATGGCCAGGAGGAAAGCTGAGTCGGTCGGAGCAAGGGGTGGCGGGCCTCGCCGCCCCCTGCCCGCGACCGCTCCGTTACCGTCGGGCCGCCTGCGGCGCGGGACCGGGCGTGGGTCTAGTGGTCTGCTGCTCGGTCCGTCGCCCGGTCTGCTGCACGGTCTGCTGCTCGGTCCGCCTGGTACCGGGCGCGGTACATCAGATCCACCTCGTGGACGGTGAATCCCAGTCGCTCGTAGACCCGGACGGCCGCCGGGTTGTCGGCGTCGACGTAGAGGAGGACCGTCTCCAGTCCACGCTCACCGGCCCCTGACCCGGTCAGGTGACGTAGGCCGGCGGCGGTCAGCGCGCGGCCGAGGCCGCTGCCCTGCTCGGCCGGGTCCACCCCGACGACGTACACCTCGCCGAGCTCCGGCTCGGTGGCGGTGGCCGGGTGCACCTTGGTCCAGTGGAAACCGACGACCTTGCCGCCCCGGGTCGCGAGGAAGAAGCCGGCCGGGTCGAACCAGGGCTCGGCGATCCGCTCCGCCAGGTCCTGCTGCGTCCAGGAGCCTTGCTCCGGGTGGTGGGAGAAGGCCAGGGCGTTCAGCCGCAGCCACTCGGCGTCGTCCTCACCCGGACGGAAGGTGCGGAGCTCGATCCCCTCGGGGACGGCCACGGCCTCGGTCTGCGGACCGGTGCGGCGCATCTGCCGCAGCTCCCGGACCAGCTCGGCGCCGTAGGCCCCGGCCAGGTGCCGGGCCGCCGGGTGACCGCCGTGCACCCAGAAGTCCACCGCGTCCCGGCCGACCAGGTGGGCCTGCTCCAGGACGGCGTCCACCAGCGGGCGGGCCAGGCCGCGGCCGCGGGCGGCCGGGTCGACCAGCAGCTCGGCCGCCGGGTTCGCCGTCACGGCCTCCGGCACCTCCACCTGGCCGTAGCCGACCACGGTGGCGCTCGCACTCGCACTCGTGGTCTCGGCCTCGGTCACGATGAGGTGGGTGACGCCCGGCCGGGGAGTCTCGGCGTTCCGCAGCCGCAGCCGGCCCTGCTCGGAGACCGCGGCTCGGCCGTCGACCGCCTGGGCCTCCGCCAGAACACGCAGGGCGCCGTCGCGCTGCTCGGGGCGGAGCACGTTGCTCGCAATGACCGCTGTCTGATCGTCCATGCCCTGACGATACGTCAACGGAAATGCGAAAAGCCCCTGATCCGAAGGGATCAGGGGCTTTTCTGAATGATTGTTCGGCGGCGTCCTACTCTCCCACAGGGTCCCCCCTGCAGTACCATCGGCGCTGTGAGGCTTAGCTTCCGGGTTCGGAATGTA